>CAZIES010000158.1:0-4639 GCA_964538295.1 uncultured Arcobacter sp.
AGGTACTTTTGAAGCTTATTTGATGGTAAAGTGTCAAATTTTTAGCAAAAAAAATAGCTCAAACATGCAAAAAGAAATTTAGAAATTTATATCACTTTTCATGCTTTACTCTTCATTTAATAAAAATCAAACAGTCACGATTTCATATGTTAATGTTATAATGATGTATGAAAATAATCTACCCTATCATTATGATTATAGCACTGTTTATTTTTATGCCAACTAAAGAACTTCCCAAAAAATATCAAGCCTACTTTAGTCCACAAAAAGAGATTCATTCCTCACAACTTAGAGCAACTTTTTTAGGAGTAAGCTCCTTTGTTATACAAGATGACAAAACAACCCTTCTTGTTGATGGCTTCTTAACACGTCCATCTAAAAGCCAACTTCTTTTTACAAAGATTGAGACCAATAAACCTTTAGTCACTCAAGTTCTTAAACAATTAAATATAAACCATATTGATGCCATTTTTGCCCTACACTCGCACCATGACCATGCTATGGACTTACCCTATATAGCAACCAAAACAAATGCCAAGATTTATGGTTCGCAATCCACCCTTAATATTGCAAAAGCGTACACAATACCAAAAGAAAAACTGCATAAAATTCAAAAGAGAACAACCCTTAGTATTGGTGATTTTGTTATTACTGTTCTTCCCTCAGCACATACAAAAATGGGACTTTTAGGAAGCTTGGTAGGTTTAGGAGAAGCCATAACAACACCACTAAATAAAAAAGAGCATGTAACCGCTTATAAAGAGGGAAGAACATACGCTTTACATATCAAGCACCCTAAAGGAACTCTTTTTATCAATGGAAGTACAGCATATAAAAAAGGAATGACTCAAGGACTTCAAGCCAATACGGTCTTTTTGGGAGTAGCAAAGTTTGGTAAAAAAGAGACAAAATTCCAAGAAGCCTATTATCAAGAAGTAGTTACCAATTTAAATGCTAAAAACGTAATTCCTATACATTGGGATGATTTTACAAAAAATCTTCACCAACCAATCATTCCACTACCTAAGCTTTTTGATGATTTTGAAAGTAGCATGGAGTTCTTGATTCAAAAAAGCATGATCAATAAAACCAACTTAATACTCATGGATTTTTTTGAAACGATAGAAATTGATTCACAAAAATAATTTAATTCAAAAAGGTTTTAATACTTGTACGATACTCGTGAAATAGTGAAATATCATTATGCGATGCTTTTTCAATAGGAACTACTTGTAAACTTTTATTCTTAAAGTATGTTATCAAGTTTCGAGTGTGAAGTGCCGGTATAATATTATCCGCTAAACCATACACAATTAACGTTTTAGCGTTAATATGTTCAATATTTTTCATGGAATTATACTTATCTTTTAACATCATACTTACAGGAAAAATCTTATAAATGGATTTAACAATATTTTCAATACTATCATAAGGTGTAATGAGTACGAGTCTGTCCACTTGTTTTTGGGAAGCAACAAAAGTTGCAATACCAGAACCTAAACTTCGTCCCATGATTGAAATTGAGTTATGCTTTTTTTTAACACTATCATAAATTGCCAAAGCATCAAGAAACAGAGCTTTTTGAAATGGTTTGCCTTCACTTTTTCCATAACCTCGATAGTTAACTAAATAAACCGTATAGTCATTTAATTCTGTTTTAAAAAATGCAATATTTGCTTCAATACTTTCAGCATTGCCACCATAATAAATTAAGGCTTTTTCATTACCTTCATTTAAAACCCAGCCATAAAGTTTGACATTATTTACATCAAAAACCACTTCTTTTTCTAAGGCAAGATTAACTTCTGGTGTTGGAAAATACATGAGTTTTCTTTGAAAGAAAAAAAGAATAATACATGTTAATAAATAGGCACATACCAGTGTTAGAAGGAGTGTTTTCATAATCTTAATTATAACGTAGTTTAATTTTAAGTCGTATCAACACAAAAAACAGTGTTGATTACGATTTAAAATCTAATGATTTAATAAGTTTAGTGATTTCAAATATTTTTGGAAAATCTTGCGTCTCGTGTCTATCATAAATAACTTTGTCATCAACAAGTACTCGAAAGTCTCCCGTTGAACTTGGTAGTGTGTTTATGTTGGCTTGTGGGAAACTCTCCCTAATTTCATCTTCTATCCTAGAAGCTCTTAGCCCATAATGTCATTTTGCGTAGTAAATTTCTACTTTCATTGTTACTCCTAAATTTTATACTATTATTTATCTTTTAATAAGTTAATTAACTCTTCTTTCATATCTGTGAAGCTTCGTACATTTTCAGTTAACCCCGTAAGCGGTTCATCAAACTCTTTTTTATACTCTTGATATTTAAGCTTTGAATATAACAACTCTATGCCATTTCCTTGGTAAGCTAACTCATAAATTTGTATTAAATGTAATGTATCTTTAGGGAAGTAACCTCTTTTGTAAAGTGTCAAGATATCAAAATAATCTCTAGATTTTGTACGTTTATAAAACATTAATGACTTCATCTTAAAAATAGTTTCTACTGAGGATATTTTTACATTACCATACATAAAATAACTATCTTGACTCAAAAACTCATTGAGTCCAACATGTTGAGAACACTCTGCAAAAGTTACCTTTACACCATTAATACTCCAATCTTGTTGATAATCATGAATATCTTCATAATTAATTTCAAAGTCATAAATTGCACTATCGCTTAAAGGCATAGGTTTTACATTCTCTTCGCCAAACATGTCAATGCAAAACTCAATAAAATTATCAATATCATCTCTTGGTAGTTTCTTTAAAATAAAAAAATCTAAATCTTCAGAGAGTCGATGCTTTACGTGATATGAAAGAGCAGTACCACCAACAAGCCTAAAATCATTATTGATAAAAAGTTCATGATTTTTAATGGTATCAAGAACATATTGCAAGGCTTTTGTCATGCAAGCACTCCTCTTCGTAATATTGAATCATATTTTTTATTTGTGAATAGAGTGGGTATTTTGGTTTTTGTTGTTCTGCTTTTTCAAGAAGTTCTTCTTTTGAAAAGTTTTTACAATAGTAATCAATAACCCGTTGTTTTGGATTTTTAAAAATATTTTCAAGCTCTTCTTTTGTAGGCGTATAAACTTCATCATATTTTTTAATTTTATAATACTCCAATTGATTCACCGCTTCTTGGTAGTTGATTTTATTTTCATGATATTTTTCAATGGTTTTTCTAACCCGTTCATATCCAAAAAGTTTACAAAGTTTATCAGAGTTTTTTTGAGTTGAGCGATTCATATACACAGCAATAAGTGTTGAGATTTTTATTTTCTCTTTATTTTGTGTTGTCCATAAAAGGTCACTATCAAATTGGCTTTTATCAAGGTAGATGTAACGTGTATTTTGACTATATTTTGGTTTTTCTTCTTTTTTTACTTTTTCCAAAATAGATTTAACTTGAGTTAATGGTAGTGCTAATAACAGTAGTGTGAGTTCATATTTTTTATGCCCTTCTTTATTCCATTCATGAAAGGTACTTAGGGGAATATTTAAATATTGGATTATCTCTTTTATTGTCATAGCTAACTTCCTTATACTAATAGTATACTATTAGTTATATATTTGCATTATATCTGTATTTCAGAAATTAGTCAAATAGTAAAAGTATTCAAACTACACACGCCAAGCTAAAGCTTGGAATCTCTCTTTCGCTCACTTCATGAGTCGCGCTTTGTTACTTTTTTCAGCGAAAAAATAAGTAACCAAAAATTCTGTTTTAGTTACTGACGTTTTTTCTTGTTTTATGTGCTTGTTGTCTTTTTATATTTGGCTTTTGAAGAATTTCCATTTGCTTTCCCAGTTGCTCCGCTGTTAGGTTGATGTTACTTTTGTTGTTATTTTTTCCCTTTTTGAAAAGCTGTCTAAAAGTGGAAATTTATCGCTTGCGCCAAATTTTTATAAATTTGTAAATTTACTGTATTTGTGACAGAAACTGTGACAGAGTTTACATATTATTGATAAATTTAAAATAAAGGTTACAAATGAAACAACTACTACTATCAAAAGAAGAATTATCTGTAAAGGATTATCAAGATTACTTAAAAGAACTTTATCCCAATCAAAATCACAATACTGATTATATATATGGGTATTTAGTAAGAAATGTTAATTACCTCAGTAAAAACATATCTAATAAAAGTGTCAAATTCTATCACTTCATAAAGCCAGTTTCATGGTTATTATCACTTTCTAATAAATTAGGTATCAATTTAGAAACTGGGTTTATGAAAAAATTTCCCAGAAACTGTTCTTACTGCTTAGTTTCACCATGTCAATGTCATAAAACTAATAAACTATCCGCATTAAATATCAAGTCATATGCAATTGATGATAATAGAAAATCTTTTTTTAATACATACAAAAATCAAAGAGATGTAAAAAACTTAAAAAACTTTATAAGTAATATAACAACTATTTATCCTCACAATGAAATTATTTGGAAATATTCAGGTCCATGGCATCATTTTTACAAAATGTCTGAGGAACTAGCCGAAATACATGAGGCTTACTCTCAATATGAAGTATCAAAAAAGTCTGATAAAAATGTATCTGATGAAATTGCAGATGTTTTCGCATGGATATTAAGTGCTTGGCATATTACTTTTCCAAATGATG
>CAZIES010000159.1:0-4584 GCA_964538295.1 uncultured Arcobacter sp.
ATGATGAAGAATCTCAAGACAAGGAGACTCCTCAAATTTTAGGTTCTTTAATTAGCACATCTGACATGCTTAGCAGTATTGCAGATTTTCAAAGAGATAGTACGTAAGTATAGTGATTTCACTTGTTCACAATATTATAAGATTGAGAGCAAGTGAAAATTAAATGATTAATAAATATCACCTCGATTATTTCCATCAATCATAAGAATAATTAGTTCATCATCTAGAACTTCATAAATAAATCGATAGTTATTTACTCTAAGTCGGAAGAAGTCTGAATTTGCTAGTTTTTTAATATCAAGGAGAGAGTTTGGATAGGGATTTGTTTTAAGGATTTTAAGTTTACTATTAATTTTTTCTCTATCCTTTATATCCCTTTTTTCAATAAATTTAATAACTTTTTTCTTAAATATAAGTTTATAAGTCATTAAACACTATACTCTTCAAAGTCATCAGTTTTACCATTTTTGTATGCGCTGGCACTCTTTTTAAACGTTTCTAACTCTTCTTCTGAGATATAGTCAAAATCATCTGTTGATAGCTTAGAAGCGTCAATTTCATTAACTATCTCAATCTCATTTTTTGAAAAGTGACTTAGGAGCCATTTAAATTTATCAAAAACAGAATCATTAACTTTTAGTGTCAACGTTTGCATTTAAAACCTTTTATTTTTTGTACATTATAGCATAAGTTGATAATTTTTATAAAAAATCAAATTTTATAATATTTTATTTGAAATCTCATTGCCGTAGAAATTGAAAAGAAAAGAAAAAATAATTAACTATTTCTCAATTAGTTTATTTTGCATTGAAATTAAACTATTAACATCAAAAACTTTGATAGGCTTATCTATAATAAACTCTAACGATTTTTTAGATACGCCTTCCAAGGTTATAAGATAGGCTTCTTTAGCATGATGGGCAGTCATTGTTCCATATAATTCTCTTGATATAGCAGGAGAGAGTTTCTTTTTATGTGCTTTACATTGAACAACAATATATTTTCCATTTAACCACATATTAATATCTACACCTTTATCATCTGAGCCTTTTGTAACCTCTACTTTATACCCAAATCTTTTAAACAAATCTGCAACTTCATATTCAAATTGATGACCAGTAAGTCCATACCAAAATTCTGTTTGCAGTCGTAACTGATTTTCTTTAAAGTCTTCCAATTCTTTTTTATACGTATTTAAATCTTCTTCATAATTTTGAACTTGTTTTGTTAAAGGATGTAAAAGAATAAGCAGTTTTGAAAGAATTCCTACAATTAGAATAAGTAGTATATATGTAACAGCAATGGATAAAGGAATTGTATAACAAGCAACTATGAAACCATCAAAACCTTTTTCAAAAAGATAAGAAAAACCTCCTTTATATATCCAAAAAACAATTGTTATAAATATACTAAACTTTAATAGATATTTCTTTTCAATCAAATAGTTATGATCAAGTACTTGTAGCTTGTATCGGGAAAAAAGATTTTCGGTTAAATTATAATCACTTAATAATGGTTCTTTTTTTATAAAGATTTGTTCTTCTTTCATAAGAATACCTTCTTATTAAGTTATGTTTGGTAGGTTTTAGATTTCGTTAGAAATCAAGGCGAAACAGAAAATTTAAGCGGAGTGGACAAATAGTCCATGAGCATTAAGTTTTCTATTTCAACGCAGAGTTATGACGAAAGATGAAGCCTAACGAGCATAACTTTGGGCTCGTAATTCTCTGATAACATTAACTTTGATTTCACCTGGATACTGAACCTTCTCTTCAATCTCTTGAGCAATCTCAGTTGCTAAAATTACTGCTTCATCATCGTTGACTAACTCTGCTTTTACGATAACTCGCACTTCCCGTCCTGCATTAATGGCATAAGCATTAATAACACCTGTTTTAGAGGTTGAGATATTTTCTACTTCCTCAACTCGCTTCAAGAAGCTCTCTAATACTTCTCGTCTTGCACCTGGCCGAGCAGCTGATAAGGCATCTGCAGCACATACAGCAGCACTTTCAACGTTGATTGGTTCTTCATGACCATGATGGGCATATACTGCATTGATAACGGTATCTGGTTCATCATACCGTCGACAAACTTCAGCACCTAAATCTACGTGTGAACCTGGCATGTCATGGGTTAATGCTTTTCCAATATCATGTAATAATCCTGCACGTCGTGCTAAAATGGAATCACCTCCTAGTTGTCCTGCAACTAAACCTGCTAAATTTGCTACTTCTAATGTATGTTTAAGTGCATTTTGACCGTATGATGCTCGGTATCGTAATCGACCTACAAGTTTAATCAACTCTGGGTGCATTGATTTGATACCTAAATCCATCACCACATCTTCACCCTCTTTGAGAATATTTTTATCAAACTCAGTTTTAACTTTATTATAAATCTCTTCAATACGTGCAGGTTGTATTCTCCCATCTTCAAGTAAGTCTTGGATGGTTTTTGTTGCAATGGCACGTCTGTAAAGGTTAAATGACGAAATCGTAATGGTATTTGGTGTATCATCGATAATAATATCAACACCCAATAACATTTCAAGGGCTTTAATATTTCGTCCCTCTTTACCAATAATTTTACCCTTAGTCTCTTCATCATTAATTGGTAAGTTATTAATAAGTCTTTCAGCAGCAAACTCGCCAGCATAACGTGTTACGGCATTTGAAAGCATGTTGTTGATTTCGGTTTGTGTATTTTTTTCTGCTACTTTATATTTTCTTCTAAAGATTGATGCAATTTTAGCTCTTGAATCTTCTTTTACTTTTTCAAGCATCAGTTTTTGAGCCTCTTCTTGCGTAAGTCCTGAAGCATTTTCTAAAACTTTTATTGCTTTATTTAACTTTTCATCATAAGTTTTTTGTTGTCGTTGAAGCCCATCTTTGAGTGTTTTAATCTTTTCATTGTTCTCTACAATTGAAGATTTTTCTGCTTTGATAGCTTTGAGTTCTGACTCTAGATGTTGATTGAGTTCTTTCTCTTTTTTCTCAATTTTATACAACATATCATCATATTCACGTTTAGCCGCTTTAAACTCACGCTCATAATCTTTTTTGGCTTTTATTTGAGCATCTTTGAGTTTAACTTCTGCTTCATGTTCTATCACTTTGGCTTTAGCTTTCGCTTGCTCAATATAAATATCAAATTTTGCTTTATTTAACTTTTTCATCACAAAAACTGTCACTGCAGCAGCAAAAATCGCAACAACAATTCCCTCTATTAATAATACATCCATATCTAAATTCCTAACTTGTTATTATGTAATCGGCTTGAATATCGTAATGGTCAGTTATTATTTGCGAAGTCTTACAAAGTTTTCTTTGGATAAAAATTTTCGTAGGTGTATAGGTTAAGTGAGCAAAAAACCTATCATACATCCCTTTTCCAAAACCAATACGCTTAAACGCACCATCCACTCCAACAACAGGGACAATAGCTACATCAATTTTAGTCTTTTTAAAAGAGTTATTAGGTTCTTTAATACCAAATCTTTTTTTTATTAACGGTAATCTATACGGTACTACTTTAAAACTATCTTCAAACATAAAGGGCACATATACTTCAACGCTTTTTTCACGTCTGAGCCTTTGTATTAACGGCATAACATTAACTTCCATCCCCAAGGGAAGATAAAGCAATACCTTTTTAGCTTGTAGATTGCTTATAAGTTTATATAAATTATCTACTATTTTTTTATCATTATTATACTTCGAAAAACGGCTTACAAACTTTAAACTTTTTATACACGATTCTCTAAAATCACCCTTGTGATTTTCTTTCATATTTAAGCCTTACTTGGATAAAATTCTTACCCAACAAATAATTTTACCAAAAGGAATTAAAATGCAGTTTAAAAATTTTGCATTTTTTGCAATTTTAGCAACACTGCTATTTAACGGTTGTGGAGATTCAAAAGTCTCAGAAGATGGTATTAAACAGACCAAAACAACTACAGATAGAAAAGTATTTTTAACAACAACACAAAACACTGTATTAAGTACAACAAAAACAAAAGAGATATTTAAAATTAAAGAGTTTGAAGGCAAAGCAGTTTTGGTTAACTTTTTTGCAACCTGGTGTCCACCCTGTAAAGCAGAGATTCCACATCTTAATAACTTACGAAAAAAGTACAATGAAAACTTTGAAATTGTGGGTGTTTTATTAGAACAAAACAAAAAAAATGATGAGTTACAAAATTTTATTAATGAATTTAAAATCGAATATCCTGTTACAAACTCTGACAAAAACTATGAGTTAGCAAAAGTTTTAGGTGGTGTTCAATCAATACCAACCATGTTTATGGTTGACAAAAATGGAAAAATTATTCAAAAGTACGTAGGAATAGTTCCCGAAGAGATGCTAGAAATGGATATTAAAAAGGCGATTAAATAATGTTTGGACTATTTAAAAACAAAAGTGAAGAAAAACCCCAAGAAATTGAACAAGAAGAATCAAAAAATTTTTTTTCCAAAGCCCTAGAAAAGACAGTAGGAAATATTGCTTCTATTGTTCCTAAAGGACAAGAAAAAATTGCTTTTGATGATATTGAAGAGATTTTAATTGAATCAGATATGG
>CAZIES010000160.1:0-4551 GCA_964538295.1 uncultured Arcobacter sp.
TTACCAATATTTATTATTGTATTTGGAGGAATTGGTTCACTAACTTTATATGTACGTTCACTGGTTATTGAGATATTAAAATCAGACTATATCTTTTTTGCAAAAGCCAGAGGATTATCCCAGAGACAAATTTTACGTTATTACATACTACCAAACCTCTATCCACCTGTTATTACCCTACTTGGGTTATCTCTACCAGGAATTATTGGAGGAAGTGTTATTTTAGAATCAATTTTTTCTATTGATGGAATGGGACTTCTTTTTTATCAAAGTGCTCTAAGTCATGACTATCCTGTTATTATGGGTATACTCATCATCGGAGCATTTTTAACTCTACTTGGAAATATCTTAGCTGATGTTGTACTACTAAAACTCAACCCTTCTTATAATGAACAATAAAAAATACTATAGAATAGAAATAAGGATTAATTTTGAAAATTATAAAAACAATTGAAGAACTTCAACAAATACGAAAAGAAATATCAGGTTCAATTGGTTTTGTACCCACAATGGGAGCGTTACATGATGGACATATCTCACTAATTAAACAAGCAAGAGTAAATAATGACATCGTTATTGTCTCTATTTTTGTCAACCCTACCCAGTTTTTAGCCGGTGAGGATTTAGATAAATACCCACGAAAAGATGAAGCTGATAAAAAAATCTGTCAACTATGTAAAGTAGACTACTTGTTTATGCCCCAAATTAATAGTATGTATCAAGGGGATGATGAAGTCTTAATAAAAGCTCCAAAGATAGCTTCTTATATCTTAGAGGGACGAACACGACCAGGTCACTTTGATGGAGTACTACAAATCGTACTGAAACTGTTTGGATTAGTTCAACCAACCAATGCCTACTTTGGGAAAAAAGATGCCCAACAACTCTCCCTCATTTCACAAATGGTCAAAGACCTCTTTTTACCAATCAATATTGTAGAGTGTGAAATTGTACGAGAAACAGATGGATTAGCACTAAGCTCACGAAATGTTTACCTAAGTGATGAACAACGCCAAGAAGCACTAAAAATTTCAAAGTCTCTTAAAAAAGCTGGAAAAAAAATAGGTGCTGGAGAAATGCGAACCAAAAAAATCAAGAAGAAAATGCTTGAAGTTATGGATGGCTTAGATGTAGAGTACCTTGCTATTGTTGATAGAAGCTTTAATGAGATTGAAGAGATAGAAGTTGGAAATACTATTATCTTAGTTGTTGCACGCTTTGGAAATACACGGCTTCTTGATAACCTATGGGTATAAAAAGTAGCTACAAAATAATTAATTAATATTTATAATGTTAACTTAACTTCACTCATAATTTTACAAATATTCCATATTATGCTAAAATTCGCAAAAAATAGAAATGGACTTAAATTAAATATATGAAATTCAGTGAAACAAAACCTACAAAAACGTTACATCTTGTGAGCCTAGGTTGTACTAAAAACCTTGTTGACTCAGAAATTATGTTAGGAAAACTTAAAGATTATCAAATTATCGATGAGCCCCAAACAGCTGATGTGATTATTGTTAATACCTGTGGGTTTATTGATAGTGCAAAAGAAGAGAGTATTAATACTATTTTAAACCTTCATGATGAACGTAAAAAAGAGTCGGTACTTGTTATGGCAGGATGTTTAAGTGAACGATACAAAGAGGAACTGCAAAAAGAGTTACCGGAGATTGATATCTTCACTGGTGTTGGTGACTATGATAAAATTGACGAACTTGTTCTTGAAAAACGCAGTGCCTTTACCAATGAGGTCTTTTTACTCAGTGAAAACAATGATAGAGTTATCACAGGTTCAAACTATCACGCTTATGTCAAACTTAGTGAAGGGTGTAATCAAACCTGTTCTTTTTGTGCAATACCTGATTTTAAAGGGAAACTACACTCTCGAACGTTAGAGTCCCTTGTAAAAGAAGTAAAGAATTTAGTCAAAAATGGCTATTGTGATTTCTCTTTTGTATCCCAAGATAGTTCTTCGTATTTACGAGATTTAGATATTAAAGATGGTTTAGAAAAACTCATTGAGGAAGTAGAAAAAATTGAAGGTGTACAAACTGCTCGAATTTTATACCTTTATCCATCAACAACGGAACTAAGCCTTATTCAAAAAATTAAAGACTCTACTATTTTTAAAAACTATTTTGACATGCCACTTCAGCATATCTCTTCATCTGTTTTAAAAATAATGAAACGAGGAAAAGGAGTTGAAAAGCTTCATGAACTTATGAATGCCATGAGACAAACACCAAACTCTTTTGTAAGAACAACTTTTATTGTTGGTCATCCAGGTGAATCACAAGAAGACTTTGATGAACTTTGTAAATACGTAGAAAGTTATGGATTTGATAGAACCAATGTTTTTTCATACTCTGATGAAGAAGGTACTGATGCCTTTGAAAGAGCCGATAAAGTACCTCAAGAACTTATTGATAAGCGTGCAGAAATTCTAGGTGATATTATTGAGAAAAAAACCCAAGAATCATTACAAAAAGAGATTGGGCAAACGTTTGATGTCTACGTTGATGGAGAATCTGATGAACACGAATATTTATTGAGTGCAAGAAAAACACTTTGGGCACCAGATATTGATGGTGAGATTTATATTAACGATAATGAAACCAACCAACAAATCGAATTTGGGAAATGCTATAGAGTTAAGGTCACAGAACTTATTGGAGATAAACTCTTAGCTACTGTTTTAAACTAATGAATCCTTTCAATATCACCACAACAAAAAATCTACTTGCATTTTCTGGTGGTATTGATTCAACTGCACTTTTTTTTCTTTTACATGAACAAAATATCCCTTTTGATATTACTATTGTTGACTATAATATAAGAGCACAAAGTAAACAAGAAGTTAAATATGCTAAAGAGCTTGCTTCTAAATATAATAAACACTGTTTTATAAAAGAGGTTACCCTACAAAATAATTCAAACTTTGAAAAAACTGCTCGAGATATTCGTTATAAGTTTTTTGAAGAAATCATTGATGAGCATAATTACGAAACACTTTTAACAGCTCATCAACTTAACGATAAACTCGAATGGTTTCTTATGCAACTTTCACGTGGGGCAGGGCTTGTAGAAATTTTAGGACTCCAAGAGTATGAAGAAAAAGAGTCATACAAATTAATACGTCCCTTACTAAATAGATCAAAACAAGAGTTACAAACATACTTAGAAGATAAAGACATTACATATTTCATAGATGAATCTAATCAAGATATGACTTATAAAAGAAATGAATTTCGACATACCTTTAGTGATAACTTTTTAAAAAACTATCAAGATGGTGTAAAAAAATCTTTTGAGTATTTATCCAAAGATATGGTTTCGTTACAAATCAGCTATGAGCCACTTTTTCAAGAAAAAGAGCTACTTATCTTTGAAAGACCAAAAGATGATAACTTAGCAATTAGAGTAATCGATAAAGCGATTAAAAAACAAGGTATTCTTCTATCCCATGCGCAACGTAATGAAATTCTAAAACAAAAGGAATCAGTGGTATCACACAAGATAGCTATTAGCCTTACCTCATCAAAAATTTGGATTGCACCTTACAGACAAGAAAGTATGGATAAAAAATTCAAAGAGAAATGTCGAGTATTAAAAATACCAAAAAATTTACGAAGTTATCTATTTAGTGAGAATATCAATTTAGAACATTTAACTATGCTCTAAAAAGTTTTTCATTTTCTTCATTTTAATGAGTTCATCACGGGTATCTTCTTTATACTTTTTTAAAAAACTAATATTTCGATAAAAAAGTTCAGAAAGACGTTTTAAATCATCTAATTCTAAATCAAATTCTGAAATACTATGTTGAGTAAGATATTGATTAACCCAACGCACAAGAGCTTGTGCGCGGTCAAAATCATCTAAAGAATCAATGTAAAGTAATTCTGTTAGAGCTTTTATTGACCAATCTCGTCTTTCCATGCTTCAATAAGACCTTGTGTAACTTTTATAACTTGGTTAATTGCATTAACATTATCATCAACCCCTGCAGAAAAAAGCGTTTCAATTTGGTAGAGATATAATCCATCCAAGTAATAAGCTACTTCACCACCATCAAAATCTAAAACATTACGTAATTCATCAAATATTGCTACAGATTTATTGATATACATGAATTTTGCTTCTATATCATCATTTTCCATAGCTGTTTTAATAAAAGATAAATATTTTAATAAGCCTTCATATAACTTTAATATCAGTGTATATGGATCATCAGATACTGCATTTTGCTGGTTATAGGCTTCAATTCCCATTAATATATCTCCAAAAAATAATTAATTTAAGAAGTAAAGTATATTATAACTTTACTTAAAAAACTACTTATCATGAAGATGTTGATTGCTCTATCATCATTTTTAAACCAGAGAATGATGCTTCCATTTGATTAATAATAGCCCCATAAGCTGCAAATTGTAATGCCATTTGAGCATACTTATTATCTAGATCTTCAATAGCGTCATCTTTTTCAGTTGTCAAAGCATCCTTCCTTTCATTCATACTCTCTTCATATGTCGTTAAAAGTCC
>CAZIES010000161.1:0-4434 GCA_964538295.1 uncultured Arcobacter sp.
TTTACATTTGGTGGTAAACTCTCAAGCATTTTCTTTTGTATACTCTTATTTGAGTTGCAGAAGACAACTAGATCTCCATCTTTTAAGGCATCTACTTTAGGTAAACCAAAAAGTTTATCCCTTTCAATATTATCATCCATATAATAAAGCTCTTTATCCTTTATTACAGGTTTCAATTTTGTAAAAGTCCACAAATAAAAGTTACTAACCCCGTAAAAAACTATTCTATCATATTTTAGAATCTCTTCTTTTATATTATTCATTCTATGAACATAGTGTTCAAATAAACTCTCTAAGTCATCTTTTAGAATCGTGACATCCCGTTTCTCTTTGGTATTTCCAAATAATGCATATATATACTCTTTATCATCTACTTTATGTAATGCTAACTCTCTACACGTTTGTACTAAAGTATTTTTTGAAAAATAGCTAACATGATCAGGCGTAAAATCTTCAATATAATGATTGAGTGAATAGATTACATTGGGAACCTCAATAAATAACTTCGTACTTTTTTTCATAATAGATTGCAATTTTTCAATCAATACTTTAGGGTATTTGATATGCTCTAAGGTATGTCGTAAAATAATTAAATCAAATTTTGTATTAAATAGTGCCGTATCAAAAAATGCATTAACTGTAGGAACATCTAGTTCTTTAAACTCTGTAGGTTCACATCCCAAAACATTTACCTTAGGATATTTCTCTTTTATCAAATATAAAAAATCCCCTCGATTTGAACCTATCTCTAAAATATTATAATTAATTTTATTTTCAATAACCCCATCTAAAAAATTTAATGCTTTCATGTGCTGTTCATTTCTATTGGGGAAGTTATACATACTTGATATGGTATAGGAACTATAAAGTTTTGCAATTTGTTTATCATACGTCTTATTATAAGAAGAGCTTTGAAAAGTATAGCCACACGATAAACAACACGAAACTTCCAAATCAATTGTCTCTTCTTTCATTGCAACACCATAAGGCATATTTTCATTTGTATAGACTACCTTCGTACTCTCTCCACACAATGGACATTTCATGATAAAATCCTTACCCAGTTCTTAACTATTACCTTTTCATCAAAGGAGTCTTTTACCTTACATTGCCCCTCTTTGATTAAGCTTTTTTGCATTGATTCAGAGTTTAACACTTCAATCGCTTTATATGCCAATTTTTCAGGAGTCATCTCTGTTGTACATGAAGTTAACTCTTTTGAACCATAATTAAAGGCATAGGATACAACAGGAACATCTAAAATAAGTGACTCAACTAAAACAGCAGGTAATCCTTCATACAATGAAGAAGAGAGATAAAGCTTAGCTCTTTTTAGGTACTTGTAGGGGTTTTTTTGACGTCCTACAAAAATGACAAAAGATGCAATATTCAGCTCTTTAGCCAATAACTCCAAGCTCTTTTTTTCATTTCCATCACCTACTACAACCAGTGACTCTTTGATACCCTTTTGTCTCATAATTGCATAGGCTTGAAATAGCTCTTTTTGATTTTTTTGAGCATTTAAATGACCCACATTAATTATATATTTTTCATCTATATCAATTGATTCCATTGCCTTCTTTTTAATACCCGCAATATTAAAAGTATTATAGATAGTAAGGGTATTTTTTATATCATATTGGTTATTCAAATTCTGCTCAATACCCTTTGAAACACAATGAACATAAGAGGCATAACGATTCATTAGAATTACTAAAAACCATTTATACATAAAATCTGGCAGTAGATGCACCATAGCTCCATTATAAATTTCATCCCAATTATTCCTTACAGAACAAACAACTTTTTTGTTCAGCCCAATTGATGCTATCAAAGCAATTAATGCAAAATAATCATCCACAGCTAAGATTGTATTACATTGAGTCTTTTTTATAAATTTTCTTGTAAAAGCTATTCGTTTTATAAGATTCACAAACCCATAAAAAAAAGCCAATGGCTTTAAATTTTTTTTATTTTCTAAAATAGTACGTGGTATCTTTAACAAAGGAGCGATAGTTATTGCTCCTTTATGGGGCAAATCTACCTCATCTTTAAATAACAGGTACTCTCGACTTATTGTTTCTGGTAACGCGCTTTCTAATTGACTCAGTCGATTGTCAACTCCTCCAGCTAATGAGTATAAAGAATGAAATACTATCAATAAATTCATTTTAAACCATCCCTGTATGTTTTCCCCAAGGAAACTCTATTTTATGAGCACAGAGTAGTTTACAAGGCTGACAATGTTTTTTTCCAATACTCTCTAAGACTTTTAATGCTTTTTTTGAATATAAAAGCGCATCTAAATCCCCCTCATACTCTTTTATATTACCCATACTAAGAAGTTTGTTGAGGCGTTTTTCTTGTGCACCACCACATGGATAAACATTCCCAAAAGCATCAATCATCAAAGATTTTCTTCCCATAAAACAGTTAAACTCTGGTACACTATTGGTATAAATTGATTTTGCCCACATCCAGTTAGAGTAGTGTTTCGTCTCCATAAACCCAATCTCATATAGGCTCTTTTCAATGGCATCTAGTTCAGAAGGTGTATAATATTCTAAATTGCCTACATTATTAAAGTTTTCACTCTCTACAGCAAAACCAATAAACCAATTGACCCCTTTTGCTTTACACATCTCAACAAATGGTAAAATTGATTGATAGTTTTGTTTATATACAATCATGACAAAAGTTGGTTTTAACCCGAGCTTTAAAAGCTCATTTGTGGTTTCCATTGCCTTTTTCCAACCATTTTTTGTAAAGCGAACCTTCTCATAATCTTCACGGATCCCATCAACTGAAATATCAATACGAAAATTTCCCTCTTGAAAAAGCTCCAAACCTCTATGGGCAATTTCGAGGGTTCTTTTTAAGTGCCAACCACTTGTATTGGAGTGAATAGAAGCATTTGGCTTGTAGTGTGATATTAATTCTAAGACAGGAATAAACTTAGGACTTAACTGACTCTCTCCACCAGTTAATGAGAAATAAAAAGTCTTTGCTAAAACTTTACTTTTTAATACATTTTCAAAAATCTCTAAAGGAGTCTCATCTTTAATATGAGGATCTTCTTTGTAAATATTACAATTTAGACACTTTCCAGGACAAAATCGGCTAATGGGATATACTAAATCATCAATTTCATACATATCTCTTCCTAATAAGGGCAATTATTACATAAAGGAATATTAGTATTTAGTTTATGTTTTTCTCTAAACTCAACCATCGTACTACCATTGTAAACTTCATTTAATGAAGTCTCTTTTAAATTTCCAAAGCTTAAAGGATTTGTCACCCTTTGACAACAACTAATAACATCCATGTTTTTATTGATATAAAGAGATGTAAATGTCCAATGACAAAACCCTTTAGCCGGTCTTGGATACCATACAGTTAAATTAAAATCATAGCTTCTATTAAATGATTCAATAATATAGTTCCAGTTTTCAAATTTATGGTTTGCTATATAAGTTGAAAAACTCTTTGATTTCTCACTATTGACACTATAATTATTTGCCATTGGCTGTATATGTAAATAATCAATTCCTAACTCAGCGGCTTTACGCCCAACAGACTGATGCCCTTCATCTGATAATGGACCTAATTCCAACATGTCACCTAATATTGCAAAGCGACGATCATCCTCAGCCAACAAAGGAAGCTCACGCAATACTTCTAACGCTGCAATCACTGATTTAGGAGCAGCATTATAAGAGTCGTCAATTAGAATAGTTTTTTTAATTCCGGGTAAGTATCTCAAGCGTCCGGGAGCCGGCTGAAAGTTTTTTAAATTTTCGGCAACCTGCATCATATTTAACCCTCGAGCTCGCGCCACGGCCACAGCTGCCAAAACTGCATATACAACCGGCCAGCCCAAAGCCCCAGAAACAAACACTGGCATGGTTGAGCCATCAATCTGCAATTTAAAATGAGTTCCACACCCTTCTTCACCCCGACAAGCTAAACGAACTGTTTCTGGCAAAGCTCGCACCTGAGCTTCTTCATGAAATCCAATCGATACAACCTGTGCTTTAGTCTGCTTACGCATCGACCAGACCAAATCATCATCACGATTTAAAATAGCAATTCCTTTTTCTGGCAAAGATTCAATTAAAACTGATTTCTCTTTTGCTATGGCTCCAACTGAACCAAAAAATTCAGCGTGAGATTCACCGACTGTTGTGACCACTCCAATTCTAGGTGAAGCAATGGAAACTAATTTAGCAATATCACCAGGGTGATCAGCAGCCATTTCTAAAACCAGTGTATCGGGATAATCAGATCGACTCAGTCTAGACTGCCACCAACCAGACCATAAATTACGACTCCAGCCCAAAAGCGAACGACCGACAGCGTTTAAACCTAAGACAGTCAAAGGTAAACCAAACTCAGTATTATAATTCTTAGGACTGCTCCTAACTTTAAAAT
>CAZIES010000162.1:0-4312 GCA_964538295.1 uncultured Arcobacter sp.
CCAGAAGATTTAGATAAGCTAAGCTTCAAATATGAAAAAGTAGCAACCGTTGCTCAAACAACAAAGAAAAAAGAAAAGTACTTAGAGATTGTTAATGCACTTATCTTACGTAATAAAGAAGTTCGCGTATTTAATACCATTTGTGATGCAACCTTTGAAAATCAAGATGCCGCACGAGAACTCTCAAAAGAGGTTAACATTATGATTGTTATTGGGGGTAAAAACTCATCCAATACTAAACAACTTCACTCTATTTGTTTAGAAAACTGTACTGACTCTTATCTAATAGAAAATGAAACTGAACTTGATTTAACATGGTTTGATAACAAATCACTTTGTGGGATTACTGCTGGTGCTTCAACACCTGATTGGATTATTCAACAAGTTGTTGATAAAATTGAAAAAATCTAACCCATAAAACTTCCCTAAATTCGCTTTATTTTACATTATTGAGGTCTCTTAAGACAATTTTCGATATAATCATAGCCATTTAATAAAAAAAACGTTTAAAACGAAGGAATAAAATGGGTATCGAAGATATTGAAATTGGTGAAGACTTTGACTTTGAGCAAATGCTTAACGAGTCTTTTGAGAATGCGGAAAATAACTCAGTTGTAGATGGTGTGATTGTTGAAATCAATGGTGATAATGTACTTGTAGATGTAGGTCAAAAAGTAGAAGGTCGACTAAATATTTCAGAAATTACTATTGGTGGTGAAGTAAAGTATAATGTTGGTGATGCAGTACCAGTTATGCTTATGGGTAACCGAGGTGAAAGACCAGCAATTTCACACAAAAAAGTTTTACAAAAAGCTAAATTTGATGCATTTGTTGAAAAATATGGTGAAGATGTAGAAGATGTAACAGTTGAAGGTAAAGTCGTTTCTGTTAAAAACAGAGGTGGATTTATTGTTGAAGATGAAGATGGATGTGAATACTTCATGCCAATGGCACAATCTTACTTAAAAGCACAAGGTGCAATTGGTAAAAAAGTTAAAGCAAAAGTCTTAAAAGTTAACAAAGCACAAAGTTCTATTATCATCTCTCGAAAAAAACTAATTGAAGAAGGTAAAGTTCAAAAAGATTCTAAAGTTGCTGAAATTTTAGAAAAAAATGAACCAATTAACGGAACAATTAAAAAAATCACTTCATACGGTATGTTTGTTGATTTAGGTGGAATTGATGGTTTAGTTAACTACAATGAAATCTCTTATAAGGGACCAGTTAATCCAGCTAACTACTACAAAGAAGGTGATGAAGTTACTGTTTTAGTATTATCTTACGATAAAGCAAAACAACACTTAAGCCTATCTGTTAAAGCAGCGTTGCCAAATCCATGGGAAGAAATCAGAGACGAATTAGAAGTAGGTGATACAATTACAGTAACTATTTCTAACTTTGAATCATATGGTGCATTTGTTGACTTAGGAAATGACATTGAGGGATTATTACATATCTCTGAAATCTCATGGAACAAAAATCTAAAAAATCCAAAAGATTTATTAACATTAGGTGAAGAAGTTAATGTTGAAGTTATCGAATTAGATGTTGATAAAAAGAGATTAAGAGTTTCATTAAAGAACTTACAAGAAAAACCATTTGCAAAATTCACTAAAGAGAACAAAGTTGGTGATGTAGTTGACGGTAAAATTGCTACATTGACTGAATTTGGTGCATTTGTTACTATTGGTGAAGTTGATGGATTATTACATAACGAAGAAGCATCTTGGGAAGGTAATGCAAAATGTAAAGCATTATACAAAAAAGGTGACGATGTTCAAGTTAAAATTATCAAAATTGATAGAGAAAAAGAGAACATCTCTTTATCAGTTAAAGATATTACTGATTCTCCAGCTAAGCAATTCCAAGACACACATAAAATGGGTGATATTGTAAAAGGACCTATCAAGGATTTAAAAGACTTCGGACTTTTCATTAAATTAGATGATAACTTAGATGGACTAGTAAGAACTGAAGATTTTGGACCATTAAAAGTTGAAGAAGTTGAAATTGGTCAAGAGATTGAAGCAGTTGTTGTAAACATTGATACTAAACGAAATAGAGTTAGATTATCAGTTAAAAGATTAGAACAACAACAAGAAAGAGAGATGTTAAAATCTGTAAATGATAACTCATCTATGACTCTTGGTGATTTATTAAAAGATCAAATTAAATAATTGAAGGTTTACTAAATGAGTAAATATACCATTGTAGTTTGTGATCACATCCATGAAGATGGATTAAATATCTTACAAACTACAGAAGATATAAATTACGTATACGCAGCAGACATTGATAAAGTAGCACTTTTGGATGTTATTAAAGATGCTGATGTTGCCATTACAAGAAGTTCAACAGATGTTGATGAAACATTCTTAAGTGCCGCAACAAACTTAAAAGCTATTATTCGAGCTGGTGTTGGGTATGATAACGTTGATATGGAAGGTTGTAGCAAGCGAGGAATCATTGCTATGAACGTTCCAACAGCAAATACTATTGCAGCAGTTGAATTAACAATGGCACACATGCTGTCATGTATGCGAAAATTTCCATATGCACACAATCAACTAAAAGTTGATCGAATCTGGAAACGAGAAGATTGGTATGGAAATGAACTCTATGGTAAAAAACTTGGGGTTATTGGTTTTGGTAACATTGGACATAGAGTTGCCCTTCGAGCTAAATCATTTGAAATGGACGTAGTAACATACGACCCATATATTCCTTCAACAAAAGCAACTGATTTAGGTATCGAATACACTACAAACTTTGAAGATATTTTAAACTGTGATATTATCACAATTCATACACCAAAAAATCAAGAAACAATTGACATGATTGGTGAAGATGAGATTGCAAAAATGAAAGATGGCGTTGTTTTAATCAACTGTGCACGTGGTGGATTATACAACGAAGATGCACTTTATAATAACTGTAAGTCTGGAAAGATTGCAATGGCGGGTATTGATGTATTTATTAAAGAACCAGCAACAGATAACAAACTTATTGACTTAGATAATGTAACAGTTACTGCACATCTTGGAGCTAATACAAAAGAATCCCAACGAAAAATTGCAACACAAGCTGCTGAAAATGCAATTGAATCAGCTCGTGGAATAGCATATCCAAATGCACTTAACTTACCAATTGATGAGAGTAAAATCCCATCATTTGTTAAGCCATACATTGAACTTACTCAAAAAATGGCTTTCTTAATGGCACAAAGTGATAAATCAGCAATTCGATCAATTTCTGTATGCGCTCAAGGTGAAATTAAAGAGTATTTAGATTCACTTTCAACGTTTGCAACAGTTGGAGCACTTTCTGTGTGTGCTGGTAATGAAGTAAACTATGTTAATGCAACTTTTATGGCTGAAGAGAAAGGTATTACTTTTGATAGCTGTGAAATTTCACATAGTAGTGGCTACAGCAATAAAGTAACCGTTAAAATAACAACTGAAAAAGGTGTTAACACAATTTCTGGAACAGTTTTTGATGAAAATGTTCAACGCATCGTCGAAATTAACAATTTTGTATTTGATATTGAACCAAAAGGTAATATGATTCTATTACGAAACTCAGATGTTCCTGGTGTTATTGGTGAAGTAGGTAAAACACTTGGCGATAGCAATGTTAATATCGCAGACTTTAGACTATCACGAGGAAAAGATGGAGCATTGGCTGTTATCTTAGTAGATAGTAAAGTTAATCATGAATTATTACATAAATTAGAAAATCTTGAAGCTGCAATTTCTGTAGCTTACGCAGAAATTTAAGGAGTATGCATGGCAATTGGAATGAGTGAATTAAAAAAAGGTTTAAAAATTGAATTAGATGGTATTCCATATAGAATTACTGAGTATCAACATGTAAAACCTGGTAAAGGTGCTGCATTTGTACGATGTAAAATCAAATCTTTTTTAAATGGAAAAGTCATTGAAAAAACTTTCCATGCAGGTGACAAATGTACAACACCTGATTTACAACAAAAAACAATGCAATACTTATATGATGATGGTGAAATGCTACAATTCATGGACACTGCTACTTATGAACAAATTGGTTTAACCTATGACCAAGTTGGTGATACAGAAAAATGGATTATTGATGGTATGAACGTAGAAATGATGTTCTTTAATGGTAATGCTATTACTGTTGAACCACCAATGACAGTTGAACTTAAAATTGTAGAGACTCCACCTAACTTTAAAGGTGACTCTCAAGGTGGTAGAAAACCTGCTACTTTAGAGTCTGGTGCAGTAGTACAAATACCTTTTCACTTAGTTGAAGGTGATAGCATTAAATGTGACAC
>CAZIES010000163.1:0-4276 GCA_964538295.1 uncultured Arcobacter sp.
CAGAAAAAACAGTAGTAGAAAAACAAGAAAACCAAAAGATTACTCAAAGAAAAGAAAAATATGTTGTGCGACAAAGAACACCAGAAACTAAGCAAAAGAAAACTGAAACTTCAAAGGCTTCTTTTCAGTTTCAAAAACAGCAAAAATTGTAAAATTACCACTATTTTTTAGACCACATCTTTTTTATAATAAATATAAAAAAGGTGAAAGATGTCAAATAACACCCAAGGTATTTTGTGGGCATTACTTTCAACGGCACTTTTTGCAATGGTTGCAGCAATGGCAAAGGTTGCAGTTGTCGAATATCATGTCTTACAGATACTTTTTTTTAGGCAAGTGGTTGTTTTTTTATCAACATTGCCATCAATTAAACGTTCATTTCCCCATAGTTTAAAAACCAATTACCCTAAAATACATATGGCAAGGCTTATTGGGGCTTTTGTTGCTTTATCGTGTAGTATTTGGGCAGTGGAAGTTTTACCTTTAACAACGGCAATTACTCTTGGTTTTGCTGAGGTCTTTTTTGCAACAATTTTAGCTTTTGTTTTTTTAAATGAAAGGGTAAATATCCACCGAATAGTAGCAGTGATTTTAGGTTTTATTGGTGTTATTTTTGTGATGCGACCAGGTTTAGATGGACTTTTTAATATTTATGCATTGATTCCAATTGCAAGTGCCATGGGTGCTAGTGTGACATTTATATCTGTAAGAAAGCTTTCTCAAACAGAATCCACAGCAACACTACTTGCATACCAGTCAATCTTTGTTGGTTTGTTTGCGGCTATTCCTCTGTTTTGGTTATGGAAAACGCCCAGTTTGCAGGATTTAGTTTTTTTAATCGTTATGGGTGTTTTAGCAACGATTGCAAATTGGATTGCGGTAAAAGCTTTACGATTAGCCCAAGCAAGTGTTATTGGTAGTATTAAATACACACAACTCTTTTATGCTGCAATTATTGGAGTGGTTATTTTTGATGAAATTCCTGATAGTTATACCATTGTTGGTGCTACTATTATTATTGGTTCTGCTTTATACCTTTTGCATCAAGAACGGTTGAAAAAAAGAGCAGTTCAAAACAGTAGCGCATAGTTTAATCAAAATAGCAATTTGATTCTATACATATTTTTTGATTAACGATAGGATTTTAATATGAATAATGATTTTAGAAATGGCTTTATGGCTAATATTCCAATAGGAGTGAGTGTCTTTGCCTATGGTTCTGTTTTAGGTATGTTATGCACGCAAAAAGGTGTTGCTTTATATGAGTTAGTCTTGATGAACCTATTTATCTTTGCAGGTTCTGCACAGTTTATTATGGTGGATATGTGGAGCAGTAGTTTAGATGTGATTGGTATTGTTTTAGCGGCACTAATTATAAATCTTCGATACTTTTTGGTTGGGGCTTCATTAAATCCAATTTTTATTAACAGTAGCAAAAAAGATAAATTTAGATTTATGCATTTTGTTGCCGATGAAAATTGGGCAGTAACAATTAATAGAATGAAAAGTGAACCCATAACTCCTTGGTTTTTATTTGGTGGTGGTATCTCTTTGTTTTTAACGTGGTCATTAGGTACCATAAGTGGTTTTGTTTTTGGAGGATTTATCTCTGATCCAGCTAAGTATGGCTTAGATTTTGCCTTTATATCAATCTTCACCGCCCTTTGTTTTAATATGTATAAAGGTAAAAATGATTTATTGCCATGGTTCATAGCAGCTTTCGTTGCTGTTTTAAGTGAACACTATATTGGAGGAAAATTTTATATTGTTATTGGTGCAATTGCAGGTTCATTAAGTGCAGTATATCTAGTCAAGGATGAGCATGGAAACGCTTAATTTAACGGCACTTTTAATTATATTTTTAGTAGCCCTTGGAACATATGCCTTAAGAGTATCAGGTTTACTATTTTCCAATAGAGTAAAAAATGAAGGCAAAATCAAAATATTTTTAGAGTATTTACCTGCAACGTTGCTTTTATCACTTGTTACTCCAGCTATTTTAAAAGAAGGAATTGTAGGTGTTATTGCCATGTTTTGTATTGCTTTGTTTATGTATAAAACTAAAAATATCTTTTTATCAATGGTAGTGGGTGTACTTATTATTGCACTTAGTAGAAATTTTACATAATAGAGTTTTCGCAATCTCGTTCTAGTCTCAATGTTGTGACTATGTTATAATAGGGCATGAAAAATATAGAAAAGAGCCTTTATCAGCCTAAATTTTGGAAGCCAATAAAAAATGAAGATATCGTTCTGATTAAATCTGTTTTTAATAATTTTGGCTTTGATAAACATGTGCATGAAGGTTTTGGTATTGGTGTCATAGGTGAAGGTTCTATTGATGCTTTCATTGATGGAAGACTTAGAACTGTCAATAAAAAATCAATTATGACAATCAATCCCGACACTGCTCACTCAAATTGGTCACAAAATAAAAACAGTTATACCCAAGCAGCACTGCATTTACAGCCCTCTTTTATTTCAAATGTGGTTAAAGAGAATTTTAACAGTCACAATATGTACTTTAAAACAGGACTATATGAAAATGAAGCACTTGCTAATGAGTTTTTAACGTTAGCTACTTCTTATGAAAACAATGAACTTACAGAGTTAGAGTATGAGTGTAAACTTGTAGAGATAACTAAAAAACTTCTACTTAGCAATGGACATGTTGTTGAACAAAATGACGTAACCAAACATAACCTTGCCATTTTTAGAGCAAAAGAGTTTATGAATGATAATTTAAGTGATGATTTAACCTTAGATGATATAGCTAAGGAGGTTGATGTTTCCAAATATCACTTTTTACGACTCTTTAAAGAACAAACTCATTTTTCTCCCCATGCCTATTTAATGCTTAAACGATTAGAAAAAGCAAAACGTTTACTTCAAAAAGGAGAAAGTCCTATCTCGGTCGCTTTTGCTTGTGGTTTTAGTGATCAAAGTCATTTAAATAGAAAATTTAAAGCTTTTGTGGGTGTCACTGCAAAAGAGTACCAAAAGTTTTTTATTTAGCAATCTCATCCTAGCTTTTTTTCTACTTCTTTTACTACAATTCAAAGAAAGGATTAATAATGTTTGATATGACACTCTATTTAAATGAATTTTTAATGGTCATCTTTGCAATGTTTTTAGCAGTTATTTCCCCAGGGCCTGATTTTGCATTTGTTTTAAAACAAAGTATAACCTATGGAAAAAGAATCTCTATTTATACCAGTATTGGAATAGGACTTGGAATATCTGTTCATGTTATTTATACAATCTTAGGTATAGGCTTAATTATCTCTAAATCAATTATCTTATTTAATATTATAAAATTTTTAGGAGCAGGGTATTTAATCTATATTGGATATAAGACGCTTAGCTCTTCAAGTTTTAATCTTGATACAAGCAAGCTAGAAACAAAAGAGGATATTAGTGAAAAAAAAGCTTTTGTGTTAGGGTTTTTATGTAATGCTTTAAATCCCAAAGCAACACTCTTTTTTGTATCTTTGTTTACAGTGATTATTAGTATTGATACTCCTTTAGTTGTTCAAACTGTTTATGGAATCGTGTGTATAATAATCACTACAGGCTGGTTTGTATCCCTTTCGATACTTCTTAGTCACGATAAGATTCGAACCTTTTTTGCACTATTTGGAAAGTGGTTTGATAAAACCGTAGGTGTCGCTTTAATTGCAATTGGCTTAAAAATAGCCATAACTAAGTCTTAATAGGACTCAATTTAATTAAAAAATAGTTCTAGCCTAAATTAAACGAAATATATAGTTTTATATTTCTAGAAATATTAAAGTATTTCTTAAGTTAATTATTTCTATAATTCTAGAAATATAAAATATAAAGGAAAAAATATGAATGAAAATATTTTAGAACATTTAAAAGAAGCAGGAACTTTTTTTATTTTTAACTTTATAGAACTTGCTGTTTTATTTTTAGGAGTGAGTTTTTTAGTTGAGATTATTAATCTGTTTATTAATCCAGTAAAGGTGCAAAAAGTGCTCTCATCAAATAAAGGGGGTTATTTAATTGCATCAGCGTTGGGTTCATTAACACCATTTTGTAGTTGTTCAACGATACCATTAACCTTAGGGTTGTTAAAAGCACGAGCCGCATTTGGTCCGATTATGACATTTTTGTTTACGTCACCTTTGCTTAACCCAATTATTATTGCAGTATTTTGGAGTGCTTTTGGGTATGAAGTGACCTTGACTTATGGATTAATTGCATTTTTTGTCTCTATGTTTGCTGGGTTCACGTTAGAAAAATTAGGTTTTGA
>CAZIES010000164.1:0-4174 GCA_964538295.1 uncultured Arcobacter sp.
GTTTAATAGCACCTATTACTTCAAGTACGCTTGGATATGTGGTCATACTATCAACCGTTTTTGCTTTTTCTAGCTCACAATATAAACAGTCAAAGTTACACTGTTTACTTGCAGGTGATAAATCAACACCTAAAGAGATACCAAAACGACGTGATGGAATAGGACCAAAGATAATAGAATTTGAATAGGACATGAGTTAAACTCTTCTTTTTTGAGAGATAAAACAGCCCGAAGGCTGTTTAATTTAATAGATTATTTTTTTCCAGATACTCTGTGACATTCACTTACAAAATGAATTGCATTTTCAACTGGAACATCTGGTAAGATACCATGCCCTAGATTGAAGATATGACCCTCACCTTGCATTGTCTCTTGAATTTTTTCAACACATTTTGTTGTCTCTTCTTTAGAGTATAATCGACAAGGTTCCATGTTTCCTTGAAGAACATATTTGTCACCTAATTTTTCTTTTGCCATTGACATTGGTGTTCCCCAGTCAACTCCAAATACATCAAAGTTTCCGTATACGCCACCCATATTAATAAATGCAGATACCCCTTTAGGGAACATAATAACAGGAATCTCTGGGTATCGCTCTTTGATATACTCTGCGATTTCTACCATGTAAGACCATGAGAACTCATCGTATCGTCCTGGCTCAATTGCTGCTGCCCATGAATCAAAGATTTGAACAACATCAGCACCTGCTTCAATTTGTTTAATCATATAAAATTTAACAACTTCCGTTACTTTTCTTAAGATTTTATGTAAAAGCTCTGGGTTAGAG
The DNA here is from genome assembly GCA_964538295.1 of uncultured Arcobacter sp. Lineage (GTDB taxonomy): Bacteria > Campylobacterota > Campylobacteria > Campylobacterales > Arcobacteraceae > Arcobacter_A. The sequence goes on from CAZIES010000164.1 coordinate 788, forward strand.
TACATCATTTTTTTACAAATGTTGTATGTTTTTGTTCCTTGACCTTCAATCATATAGGTTGCTAATGTCCAAGGAGCACCAGTAAATCCAATAAGTGCTTTATCTTCTGGTAACTGCTCTTTTAATAGTTTAATAGTTTCATAAACGTATGTTAATTTATCAGCTGCTGCTTCACCACCTAATAGTGCATCGATATCTTCTTCAGTTACAACTGGATCTTTAAAGATTGGTCCTTCACCTTTAATAAAATCTAAGTGCATTCCCATTTCGTTTGGAATTACTAAGATATCGGAAAACAAAATCGCAGCATCAACACCAACAATATCTAATGGTTGAATCGTAACTTCACACGCTTTTTCTGGGTCATGACATAGGTTTAAGAAGTTTCCTGCTTGCGCTCTAACTTCCATGTATTCTGGTAAATATCTTCCTGCTTGTCGCATCATCCATACAGGCGTGTATGGTGTCTTTTTTCTTAAACAAGCATCTACAAAAATCTTTGACATCTATATATTCCTTTAAAAATGGTTTCCATCTTTAAAGGAAACCAATGGTATTTTTTATCGACTTTTTATGGTTTTAAAATAGTGCCATAACACTATAAACGATTTATTAATCTTCTATTTTTTTCCAACTCTACCTAAAAAGTAAAGTCCTACTGCTAACAAACTAATAGAGAGTGCAAAATAGAGCATCTCTAAAGCGCTATCATAATTTGTATGTAACACTTTTTGAAAAAAGCTTACCACAAGAACCATAACGATTACTTTTGCAATTTTGTCTTTTAACTGATCTAGCGATGTAATAGCTAAAATGTTAACACCTTTTGAGCTATCCTCTGCTGCTTCAATTTTGGAAATAAAAAGTTCATATAATCCAAATGCAAAAATAAGCATCACCACTGCAATAAGATATAAATCCACTGCCCCAATAATACCACTTACGATAACCTCATGGAAATCTTTTGGATGTAGTCCATTAAGATAAACATTAGCTACGTAAGCTAAAACATTGAAAATATCTACTGATGCCACAATAAATAATATCACAGCACCAATAAGACCAAAAACCACAGCTAAAAGAATAAATAGCCGTGTTTTCCACATCGCATTTTCAAAGAGTCGTTCCATCATTAATTACACTGCTCCATCTCAATCCATTTTAAACCAATTCGAACTGAGTTTGTTGCTGCTCCAACTCTTACTTGGTCTGCAACATTGAAAAAGTGAACGACATTTGGTGCATAGATATCTTTTCTGATTCGCCCTACATAAGTAGTATCTGTATCAGTTGAGATAATTGGCATTGGGTAAGCATTGTTTTCCAAATCATCAATCACTTCCACATTTTCAAATCGTTCTAATGCTTCTCTAACCTCTTGTACATCTGCTTCAACACCCTCTTCAAAAGTAACAGTAATAGACTCAGAGTGACTTCTTAAAACTGGTACTCTTACACACGTTGCAGCTACGGCAATCTCTTTGTGCATGATTTTTTGTGTTTCATTTACCATTTTCATCTCTTCTTTTGTAAAAGAGTTTGGTTGTGCCACGTCAATTTGAGGAATAACATTTAAAGCAATCTGGTGTGCAAATGCCTCTTTTTCAGAATCTTCTAATTTAAAAGCAAAGAAGTCTTGCATCTGTTTTACAAGCTCTTCCATTCCTGCTTTTCCAGCTCCTGATACTGCTTGGTAAGTTGAAACATCAACTCTTTTAATCCCATATAACTCATCAAGTGGTTTTAAAGAGAGTACCATTTGAATAGTTGAACAGTTAGGATTTGCAATAATTCCTGTCTCTTTCCATAAAGCAATATCTTCTGGGTTTACTTCAGGTACAACTAAAGGTACGTTTTTATCCATTCTAAAGTGACTTGTGTTATCAATAACAACAGCTCCTGCTTTTACTGCATGCTCTGCATATTTAGCTGAAATACTTCCACCCGCACTAAAAAATGCAATCTCTACATTGTTCTCTTCAAAAGCAGTCTCTGTTAGCTCTAAAACAGTATACTCTTTGTTTTTATACTCAATTGTACTTCCTGCACTTCTTGCACTCGCTAACGGTACGATATTCTCAACTGGGAAATCATACGCATCCATTACTCTAAACAGTTCTTCACCAACAGCACCAGTAGCTCCCACTACTGCTACATTAAATTTTCTCATTATTCTTTTCCTTCACTATTCTCATCAATAATTGAACCATCATCTTTTGCTGGTTCTTCTACTTTATCTTTTAAATTAAATTCATCCAAATTGATTCCATCCATTGTATCTGCACTTTCGATGTTTAACTCATCGTCATCCTCTTTTGGACATTTTGCAATTGATACAACTTTATCTTTTTTATCTACGTTAACAATAATAACTCCAGAAGTATTTCTTCCAGCTTTTCTAATTGTCTCCATATCAACTCGAATCATTTTTCCAATTGAAGTTAATGCCATAAGGTCTTGTGACTCATCTACCATAACAGTACCAACAACATTTCCTGTCTTAGCGCTTAGTTTCATAGAGATAACTCCAGAACCAGCTCTATTGGTCTCTCGATACTCTTCAACGGTTGTTCGTTTACCAATACCTTTTTCAGATACGGTTAATAACTCTTGCTCTACATTTTCAATCACTTCAGCATCAACTACAAAGTCAGAGTCATGTTTAAACTTGATACCTCTAACTCCTCTTGTACTTCGTCCTTGTTCTCGTGTTTTTTCAATATCAAATCTGATACATTGACCAAGACTTGTAAAAATCATCAAGAATTGTGACTCAACCGTCGTAATCTTCGCTGTTACTATCTCATCTGCATCATCAAGAACAATCGCTCTTACACCGTTACTTCTAATGTTACTAAACTCAGTTAATGATGTTCTTTTTACAACACCATTTCGCGTAAAGAAGGCTAATGATTTAGACTCATCAAAATCACTTGTTGGAATGATTTCCATAATCTTCTCATCAGGTCTTAAGTTGATTAAGTTAACAACTGCTTTACCTTTAGCTGTTCGTGAACCTTCTGGGATTCGATAAACTTTTAACCAATACAGTTGTCCCATATTGGTAACAAACATCAACGTATCGTGCGTATTTGTTACGAAGAATCTTTCAATGAAGTCATCATCGTGCGTCGTAACTGCTACTTTACCTTTTCCACCTCGTCGTTGCTTTTCATACGATTTAATTGGTACTCTTTTTACATATCCATTATGGGTAATGGTTACTACCATTGGCTCATTTGGAATGAGGTCTTCAATATCGATTTCATCATATGAATCTTCAATCTCAGTTCGTCGCTCTTCTGAGTACTTCTCTTTGATTTCGATTAACTCTTCTTTGATAATCTCATTTAATTTATCTTCTGATTTAAGAATTGATTCTAACTC
>CAZIES010000165.1:0-4115 GCA_964538295.1 uncultured Arcobacter sp.
CAAGAAAAAATTGCTTTTGATGATATTGAAGAGATTTTAATTGAATCAGATATGGAATATGAAATCATCGAAAAAGCGATGGATGGACTTCCTGAAATGATTTCAAGGAAACAGTTACGACATCGTTTGGTAATGCTATTTGAACATGCTCCTAATGTGGATATGGAAAACTTACCAAAACCTTTTGTTCAACTCATTATTGGTGTTAATGGGGCTGGAAAAACAACTACCATTGCAAAACTAGCCAACATGTATAAACAAGCAGGACAAAGTGTTATGTTAGGAGCTGGCGATACCTTTAGAGCAGCAGCTATTGAACAGCTTTCAACCTGGGCTGGAAAAATTGATGTGCCAATTGTTAAAACAAAACAAGGACATGACCCTAGTGCCGTTGCTTATGATGCTATTTCATCAGCAATGGCAAAAGATATGGATAATGTTATTATCGATACCGCAGGTAGACTTCAAACACAAACTAACTTAGCCAATGAACTTAAAAAAATAGTCAAAGTGTGTGCTAAAGCAAAAGAGGATGCACCCCATCAAAAACTTATGATACTTGATGGAACCCAAGGAAATACGGCTATCGCACAAGCACGAGCTTTTAATGAAATGGTTGGTGTTGATGGAATCATCGTGACTAAACTTGATGGAACAGCAAAAGGTGGAGCACTTTTTTCAATTTCAAACCAACTGGAACTGCCTATTTTTTATGTAGGTGTTGGTGAAAGTGCCAATGATTTAATTGCCTTTAGTCCAGATAACTTTGTGGACTCACTACTTGATGGAATTTATGCTGAAGAGAAATAATCTCTTCAGTTTCCAATTGATATTTAAACCCTAAAAAACTCTTCAATAAAGACAAAATGTCTTTCAATTCCTTCAAAAGTATGATTTCCACCCTCTTCTATTATACGATTTGCTTGAGGTAATTTTTCAACAGCTTGTTTATAATCTAATAACTCATCACCTTGTTGCAATAAAAGTAAAAAATTCTTTTGATTTTCTATACCATGAACATCTAAAACTTTTAATGCTTGCATGTGTTCATGTGTAACTTCAAAAGAGGATAAGTCAAAATAGTTTGTTGCCATGCCAATCTTATCTAGAGTTTTGTAAGGAACAATAGCAGGATTAATCAAAACAGCTTTTAAATTATATTTATTAGCTAAATAAATTGCATAAAATCCGCCTAAAGAAGAACCCACTAACGAGACCTTTTCTCCTTGCTTTTGTAACATAACAATTAACTGTTCTAAGGTATGAATAGCAAGTGCTGGAACATATGAGAGTGATGGCATAATAATATCATCATTAAAATACTCTTTAAAAAGAGTTGCTTTCCCACCAAAACCCGAACTTCCAAATCCATGTATATACAGTATCATTCATACTCCTTTTAAGAAGATTATATGGATTTGTTTCTTAACTTCTCTTTTAAAAGAACATTCAAATACCGAGCTACAATAAAAAAGCTTTTTTGTTTATTATTTTGAAATTTCTCATAACATCCAAGATTATAAATAGAAGCAAATACTTCATCCAAAGCATTTTTGCCAAACAATTCAATCTTAGCACCATCATTTTGAATCTTACTAAAGCCCATATCTTGTCCAATGGTACTAATTCCGTAAAGTCGTTTCCACTCACTCTTGTAATAGTAAGCAATATATTCATGAAGAACTTCAATATCACTTATGGATAAAAATCCATCTTTTGCAATATGTGTTGCTTCAATAGAAGAGAGAATAATCTCATTCATTTTTCTAGCTGATACCCTAGCAATAATTCTATCTTTTAACGGCGTTTGCATAATCAATACATTATCATAGTCAATAATATTCATAACAATATCTAAACCTGAATCTTTTTGATTAGCTTGTAAGTGAACGACAAAAATCACCCCAAACAACATCATCATCTTTTTAAATTTCCCCACACTTTTCCCCTAAAGTATATAAATTCTTGCAAATTGAAATATTTTTAACACTATAAAAATTATTAGTGTAAAATTTGTGAAATCGTTTGAAGGAAATAGCATGGCAAAGAAAAAAACCTCACTTTTTGAGTGTCAACACTGTGGTGAGCAAGCAACAAAATGGTTAGGAAAATGTCCTAGTTGTAGTTCATGGGACTCATTTATTGAACTTAATCATGAGCAACAAGAGGTCTTAAAGCAGACCTCTAAAGTTGTCAATAGCCAAAGCAAAGCAAAACCTATTACAGACATAAAACAAGATGATATTACACGATTTTCATCCAATAACCATGAATTTGATTTAGTATTAGGAGGAGGTATTGTTCCAGGTAGTTTAACCCTTATTGGTGGAAGCCCTGGTGTTGGAAAATCAACCCTTCTACTTAAAGTAGCAGGCTCAATTGCAGCTTCAGGTAAAAAAGTACTCTATGTTTCAGGCGAAGAGAGTGCGGGACAAATCAAACTACGCGCTAACCGTTTAGAAGCCAATCATAAAGAGCTTTTTTTACTCTCAGAAATTAAACTTGAAGAGATACAAGATGAACTTTTGCGCGAAAATTATGAAGTAGTAATTATTGACTCTATTCAAACTATTTATTCAAGCAACCTAACCTCTGCTCCTGGTTCAGTCTCACAAGTAAGAGAAATCACCTTTGAACTCATGAGGAAAGCAAAAGAATCCGATATTGCGATGTTTATTATTGGGCATATCACAAAAGATGGAAGTATTGCAGGACCAAGGGTCTTAGAACACATGGTTGATACGGTGCTTTATTTTGAAGGAGAAGCCAGTAAAGAACTACGAATGCTACGAGGTTTTAAAAATCGTTTTGGAAGTACCAGTGAAATTGGTATTTTTGAAATGACCAATGAAGGTCTTATCTCAGCAAAAGATATTGCCTCAAAGTTTTTTGATAAAAGCAAAGCTCAAAGTGGCTCAGCACTTACTGTAGCTATGGAAGGAAGCCGAGCACTCATACTTGAAGTACAAGCACTTGTTACAGAAAGTACCTATCCCAATCCAAAACGAAGTGCCACAGGTTTTGATTTAAACCGACTAAACATGCTTTTAGCCCTACTTGAAAAAAAGTTAGACTTACCTTTTAACCACTACGATGTTTTTATTAATATCTCTGGAGGTATTAAAATCAAAGAGAGTTCGGCAGATTTAGCCGTAATTGCAGCGATTATCTCTTCATTTAGGGATAGACCTATTTCAAAAGAGTCTATATTTATTGGAGAGGTTTCACTCACCGGGGAAATTAAAGATGTATATTCAATGGATATGCGACTCAAAGAAGCAAGTGCACAAGGAATTCAAAAAGCAATCATAGCCCAAAAACCTGCAATGAAACTATCAACAAAATGTTTTGCAGTTGATGAAGTGCATAAAATGATAGAGCTTTTTTAGCTCCATCATTTTAAATAAGACTACTTTCCAGCTCGGCTATTTGCTCCACCCATAAGTCTATCTTCTGTAACAATTGCTCGTGTGTGCGTCGCTTCTCCCACTTTTCCAAAGCTATCAAATGCTTCAACTTTAAATTTATAAAGCTTACCTTCCATACCTTCAAAGGTTGCCGTTGCTTTAACGGTATCACCCTCTAATGTTGGTGCAGTATGCATAATATTTACAGCTACTCCTACTGAAAGCTGCCCTTCTTTATACAATGGAATCAACGCTTTTGCTGCTGAACACTCCATAAGTGCCACTAACCTTGCTGTTGCAAATACTGGTGGAAATTTATCTTCACTAGAAATACCTAAATTTTGTGCTAAATCTTTGTTTTCTACTTTATACTCTATTGTCACTTGAGTACCTACTTCTAAAGACATTAAAACTCCTTCAAATTTCATTGGTAGTATTTTATCACATTAAAATAAAATTCTTTTTTAGTATGATTTGCGCTCAATTTATATAATTTACGCTATAATCCGCGAAATCAAGGAGAAGATTATTTATGATTGACTTAGATAATGAGACCTCTTTAGAGGTTGATATTACTTTTTTAGAATCTATTGCTTCAAAACTTACGAACAAAGATTTTGAACTTATAATAGTAAATAATGATGAAATTCAAGAGCTCAATCGTGAACATCGTCAAAAAGACAAACCAACCGATGTTTTATCATTTCC
>CAZIES010000166.1:0-1528 GCA_964538295.1 uncultured Arcobacter sp.
ATTGGTATAAAAAAAATGTAAAACACAGCTTTTCCATGCATGCCCATGATATGATAAAAAAGGATTTTCATTTTTTAAATGAAAAAATTAGTAGAGCGATGTTATTTAAATTTGAAATTATCTTTTTTATATCTATTGTAGTAGAGAGTGAGGTTATGTATGAAGTCTTTACTGTTTTTGCTAATGTGAAATAAAATTCTATTTGGAATATTCTTGAAAAGCTTAAAAAAGATATTAAAAGATGCAAGTCTCAATTTATTTTGACAGAGTATAATATGCCCATAAAAATGATGGAGTGGTTATGGACTATAAAAGATTTGCAGATTTTTCCCCTTGTGATTATGCAGGACCTTTAAAAAGAGAAAGTTTTATGGATGCAGGTATGAAAGAGTTATGGTATGAGATTCCACGTATTTCTGGACCAGCATTTACCGTTGAAATGGTTGCCGGTGAAAATTTAAGCCTACATCGAGCTATTTATGAAGCACCAGAGGGTGCTATTATTGTTGCACAATCAAATACGATGGATTATTCAGTAATTGGTGGAAATGTTACTGCAATTGCTCAAAAAAGAGGAATTGTTGGATTTGTTATAGATGGGGTCGTAAGAGATATTGGTGAAATAAAAGAACTTAAAATGCCAATGTTTGCAAGAGGGGTTTTACCAATGCCAGGAGGTAAAAAAAATGCCGTACCTGTAAATGTTCCTATTGTTGCAGGGGGAATTGCTGTTAATCCAGGAGATGTTATTGTTGCAGATGAAGAGGGTATTGCAGTGATTCCAAAAGATAGAGCTGATGAGATATATGAACAAACCAAAGCCAATGTTGAAAAAGAAAAAGCAATGAGCTTTGAACAATGGTCCAAAAATCATAAAGAGAAAATAGACTCTTTTTATAAGTAAAAATAAAATGGTTTAGCTACGCAAATTATGCGTAGCCAAATAAAGAACTGGTTGCATTTGAACTTTGTAAATAGATGTTAAGATTACTGTTACTATTTTGGTTATTAATGGCTTTTAATAACCCGTCAAAGCTGTTTGAGTTTGTTGGATCAGATTCACCATTTGATTTGAGTGTCTCCATAAGTAGTTGCAAGTTATCTAAGGTATTTTGTTGGTTTTGAGATAAAGTATCAGACGAATCATCACTACTATTTCCATAATACTCTTGCATTTCTGCAAATGTTACAATACCATCTTCGTTTAAATCCATAGCATCATAATCAGTTGACTCAGTAGAGGACTCAGAACCACCTCCACCTCCGCCACCACCAGAGGAGCTACCACCTTGATTGCCTGCAGCTTGTCCTTGTGCACCCACACCTGCCAAGGTTCCTACTTCATGTGCATCAAAACCAGCCTCACTCATTGCGGATTCAAGTTGGGCTCCTGGTTGAATGCCTGCTTCTTTAAATGCTGCAACTATCTCTTGTGCATCGCTTTTACTTAGATTATTGGCATCATAGTTTTCTAAAACAGATGAAATCGTATCTAATTGTGAAGAGGATAAACTACTTGAGTTTGAAG
>CAZIES010000166.1:1628-4073 GCA_964538295.1 uncultured Arcobacter sp.
ATATCTCCTTTAATTAAAAGTATTATACTTAACTAAAGTAAATAAAAGTAAACAATAAGCATCGTATCTTAAGTTATAACATAAATAATAGTTATATTCAAGAGCTTCTTTTTTACTTAATTTAAAAGAGTTTATTTAAAGGCTTATTTATAAAAGAGTAGTTAAAATACTTATATAAAATTATTTTAAAATCATAAGAGATAATTATATTTTTAATTAGGCATTTTTATGAAAAATCGTGAATATAAAGTTAAACGATTCCTTCCTCAAATTCTTTCTTTAACGCTTCTTTCTATTATATTAATTGCATCAATTAGTACATATATAACTATTAGTACGTTTAAAAATCATATGAATGAACATATTACTTTAGCAAAAAAAGAGTATATAGAAGAACAAAAAGCAGAGGTTTATAAAGCTGTCCATTTTTTAGATGACTCAATAAAATTCCAAATAGCACAAATAGAAAATAGATTAAAAGCATCCTTAAAAGAGAGAGTTCAAATTGCAATTGATGTTACAAATATAATTTATAAACAATATAAAGAGACCTTAACTAAAGAGGAGATTAAAACAAAAATATCTGAAGCCTTAGCAACAATTAGATTTAACGATAACAGAGGCTACTATTTTATGTATGATAATAAAACAAAGGTTCTTTTTGGACATCCCATGAAAAAGTTTATTGGTAAAGATATGACAAATTTTAGGGATGTTAGAGACAGAAGTTTAATGCAAACAGATGCTAAGATATTAGAAAAAGAAAAAATTGGCTTTAATAGAATTTATTTTAATAAGCCCAATAATCAAAACAAAGAGTTTCCAAAAATTACATGTATAACAAAATTTGAAGCTCTTGATATTGTCATCGGAACAGGTGAATATCTTGACGTTATTGAAAAACAGACTAAACAGTATGTTTTAGAACGTTTTGCCAAAATTAAATATAGTAATAAAAATAGGTATCTTTTCATTTTTGATATTCATGATATTAATGGTGGAGAAGAGTTTGCAACAATGCTATTAAATTCAAATAAACCAGAATTAATAGGGAAAAAAATCTCTTCAAAAATTAAAGATATTAAAGGAAAACGTTTTAGAGAAGAGTACTTGCAAAATATTAAAGAAAAAGGTGAAAGTTTTACTCAATATTGGTTTAAAAAACCCTCTACTAAACTTCCTGAGTTAAAGATGTCTTATACCTTTCTTCAAAAAGATTGGAATTGGTTAATAGGCAGTGGTTTTTACTATACTGATTTACAAAAAGAGATTCAAAGTATGGAAAACTCTATTGCAATTTATACACGAGATACGATAAAGAAAGCGCTTATTTGGGTTGTTGTTTTATCTTTAATCGTGGTTCTTATTACAGGGGTTATATCACTTAAAATTGATAAAACCATTAAAGAGTATATGGATCAAATTATTGATTATGAAAAAAACAAAAGAGAACAAGATAGTTTATTAATTCAGCAATCAAAGATGGCTTCAATGGGTGAAATGATGGAATCTATCGCCCATCAATGGAGACAACCTTTATCTATTATTTCAAGTTCATCAAGTGGTATTAAGATGCAAAAGGAGTTTGGAACGTTAAGTGATGAGCAATTGATTGAGTTGTGTGATGGCATAACAAAAAGTACAACACACCTTTCAAATACGATTAATGATTTTAGAGATTTTTTTAAAAAAGATAAGGAAAAACACAATTTTAATATAAAAAACACTTTTAATAAGACAATAAAACTGCTGCACTCTATTATTAAAAATAGTGATATAGAGATTATTCAAAATATTGATAAAGTAACAGTAAGTGGTTTTGAAAATGAATTGGTTCAAGTATTTATGAATATCTTAAACAATGCAAAAGATGAACTAGAGTTACATGAACATAAAAGATTAATTTTTGTGGATATTCATAAGGTTAATGAAAATGTTTGTATCTCAATTAAAGATAATGCTGGAGGAATACCTACACCTATTTTATCTAAGATATTTGATTCTCATTTTACTACAAAAGAAGAACGAAATGGAACAGGTATTGGATTGCATATGAGTAAAAAAATTATTGAAGATAGTTTTAATGGAACAATTAATGTTAAAAATTGTACCTTTTCATATGAAAATATTAAATATTATGGTGCAGAGTTTCTAATAATTCTTCCTATTAGAACAGAGAATTTGTAAAACTATTTTTAGTGTTTTCCCTCTATTTGTAGATAATAAGATTTAATATAGTTTTTTATTAAAATAATTATATATTTGTTGATGATTATTTATGAATCTTTTTAATAAAAATATATTATGAAATTAAGAGTGGGTGTAGTATCTAATGAAACTGAATCTTTTATTGCTTTCTCTATAATTAAGATAAATAAGTTACAAATAAGTAGTGATGAATAGTTTTATATGTTCATTTTATCTTTTTTGAAAATAATGAGTATC
>CAZIES010000167.1:0-4037 GCA_964538295.1 uncultured Arcobacter sp.
ATCTTCCTAAAAAAATAAAACAACAAGTTAAATCAAACTAATTTGGCGAATTGTACTCTTAAAAAAATTAATAATTGATTAGAAATATTATAAGTATATCTTATAATTAGCTCTTTCTTCTTTTTATGAGCAGATAGATAAAAAATGGAGCTCCAATAAAAGCAGTAACAACTCCAATAGGAATCGTTGAAGCACTATCTAAATTCCTTGCAATTAAATCTGCAAAGACTAAAAAAATCCCACCAAAAAAGAAAACAGGAAAAATCAATTTGTCTGCACTCTGCTTATAAACCAATTTGATAATATGAGGAATCACTAAACCTATAAAACCAATAGGTCCAACTAAACTAATTGATACCCCAACAGCTAAAGAGATAATAATTAAAAGGGATAAATTCAGTCGATGTACATTTAAACCTTTTAAAAATGCCATATCATTAGAGACTAAGAGTAGTTTTATTTTAGATTGTTGCATCCAAATAAATATATATAAAATAGAAGCGACAATAAAAACGAGACTTGCATCCTTAAAACCAACTGTATCTAAACTACCTAATGTAAATCGTACAATTGAATAGTTCTCTTGTAAATCACTCATATAAAAAACCAGCATCAAAGCAGATGCATAAAAATAAGATAAGGCAATACCAATCAGTAAAATAGAATTAGTAGAAACAGAAACTTCGTTTTTGTTAAGATATTTTGAAATAAAATAGAGTATAAAAATTGTTAAAAAAGAACCAAAAACACCAGAGATACTTAACATAACAGAAGGGAAAAAAACAATAGAAATAGCAGTAAATAGAGTCGTACCACTAGCTATTCCTAAAGTATAAGGAGTAATAAGTTGGTTTTTAAATATAACTTGAAAAATAAGACCACTCAATGATAAAACTCCACCAACAAAAAAAGCTAAAAATACTCTTGAAACTCTTAAGTCCCAAAAAACCTTATAAGCTACACTTTTTTCATTAAATAATTGACTCAACTCTAAAGAAACCTCTCCTAAAAATGGAGCAATCAATAAGATAATAAAAGCAAAAAGATAGAGTAGTAACTTCATAAATTTACCACCAGGTGCTCATTTATTTTTATAATTGCCTTATTATAAAATCGTTCTAAACTCTTATTTGTAAAAAATTCATCATGGGAACCAAAAAATTCAATTTGTCCATTTTTCATAAATAAAACCTTATATTTTAAAGCATACGCTAAATCTAAATTATGCGTTATAATAATTTTTTGTTGCAATACATTAGAGTTTAAAATATCAAAAACATCTTTTAAACGTGAGATATCTAAATTTGCTGTTAACTCATCAAAAATAGTTATGGATGCATTATGGATTAAGCTTGAACCTAAAAGCGCTAATTGTTGTTCCCCTGAACTTAACTCTAAACATGCTCGTTGCTCTATTGACTCTAATTTTAAAGTTTTTATCACTTCATCAACATAAGCCATATTAACCGTATCAATACTTGAAAGTTCCAAAAACTCACGTAAAGTAATATACTCATCAAACATTGATAATTTTGGTGGTATATAGTTAATCAAAGAAGCACGTTCTTGCTCACATAGTGTAGTAATATTTTTACCTGCTAATGATACTGTTTGATTATCTATTAAATGGCATAATACTTTTGCCAAGGTACTCTTGCCCGCTCCATTTTCTCCTAAAATAAGAAGATTTTCTCCTTGCTTTAACTCAAAAGAGATATTCTTTAAAATTGAACTACTGTAATTATTTATGGCTAACATTTTTTAGTATCTCTCTAAAGTCTTTCATAAAATTAACCACTCTGTGGCTTGGAATTCCTGAGTACTCTTTAACAATGGCATAAACATTTTTGTTTATGGATGCATTTATGGGTAATGCTTCCCATTTTTTAATAATCTCATCCATCTCTTGAGTTTTATTGATATAGTGAGAGCCTAAAAGAAAAATGATATCAGGGTTCATTTTTATTATTTTTTCTATATTGACAACTGGTTGTGTGGTACTGTTTGATTGATAAGCATTGTAATTCCCAGAAGCTTCTATAATATCATTAAAATAAAGATTATTGCCAGCAATATAAATATCTTTATTTAAATTAATTACAGGATGAATCACTACCATAATTTTTTTATCTTTAATAATTCCACTTAAAGCATTAAGTTCCTTATCAATTTTAAAAGTGAGTTCTTGTGCCTTTGTTTCTTGATTTAAATACTCTCCTAAAGAAGTAATCGTGCCTTTGATAGAGGCTAAGGTATTTGTTTTATAAACTAAGGTTTTTAAATTTAATGCTTTTAAATTATCAAGAAGTTTTTCATCGTAGTTTTGAGCAATAATCACTGAAGGATTAACTTGCAAAATTTTTTCTAATGAAATAGACGCATACCCTCCTACTTTTAATACAGATTGTGTTTGTTTTGGATAACGACAATGCATCGTATTAGCGACAACATTGTCACCCTCACCTAAAGCATACACTATTTCATTAATAGAAGGAGAGAGTGTTACAATTCTCTCTCCTGCAAAAAGATTTAGTCCTAAAAAAAATAGTAGAATAAATCGCATTAAAACTTAACCTTTGCTCCCACATAAAAGCTTCTTCTTTCAGTTGCATATCCATCAACCGTTTGATATATTTTATCTGTGATATTATTAAATTTTGCAAATAGACTTGAAGAGTGTGATAAATCATAATTTATTACACCATTCCATAAAGTATAACGCCCTGTTTGTTCCCCTTGATTATTATTACTATTATATCGTTTACCAATATACTCTGCATTAAGATTTATATGCATTTTAGCAAACCCATAATAGTCTAAAGAAGTTTTTAACGTTTGAGTAGGAACTCGTTTAAGATTCTCATCTGAACTATTTTTAGCACTTGTTCGTGTATAATTTAGTGAGAGTAGCGTCTCTTCAGTAATATCCTTAACATATTCAAGTTCGATACCTTTAAACCGTGATGTCCCTTCAACATTTTCATACTCTGTATTTGGCCAAGGAATTGATCCCCAAACAATTAGATTATCAACTTTATTATAAAAAATAGTTGCCGTTAAACTTTTATATTTAAATCCAATATCAAAACTTTTTGTCTTCTCTGGTTGTAAGTCTTCATTTGAAGCACCCCATGGATTTAGATTTTGAATCATCAAAGGTACCGTATAAGCTGTTCCATAATTTGTAAAAAATGAAGTATCATTATTTAAGTTATATTTTGCACCTACTTTTCCAGTCGCTTTATTATCAAAGTTAGTGTATTTATCATATCGAATCGACTGCGTTAAAATGAGTTTATCATAAGTATTTGAGTTCGTTACAAAAATAAATTGCCCTTTACTCTCTTTATCATCAGTAGTTTTATTTACTCTAATATAATCCATATTCTCTTTTGTTGCTCCAACACCAGCAACTAAGAAACCATTTTTTGCATAATTATACTGGTCATTTAGCTCTATTAATTTATTGGTTCCATTTGTTTCATAAATATACGTTGCATTTGTTGTCCCCTCTTCTATACGATTAAAAACGGATTGATCATATTTTAAAGTTATAAGATGTTTTTCTAATTCATGAGTATAAGCTATAGAGTATAAATCATTATCTACAACGCTTCTCATTGTAGTATCGTTTGCATCAGATGAAGTATCATACTCTTTTTTTGCATCAATGTTTCGATAATTAAAACTAACACGACTATTATCAGTAAGGTTATAACCAAACTTTACATTTACCGTTGTATTTTTATAAGAGTCATCTTCATATTTATTTACATCCTCTCCCTTAGGAGACTTAGAGGAAAAACTATCCGTTGTAATTCGATTGGCACTTAATTTCATATCATATTTATCTGTTTTATTGGATACTTCTAATCCATACTGCCGTGTATTATGTGAACCAAAAGAGACATTACCACTACCTGATAATCCTTTTTTTGCTTCTTTTGTAATAATATTAATTACCCCAGCAGCTGCATCTGCACCCCAAATACCACTTTGAGCACCTTTAACAACTTCAATACGTTCAATATCATTCA
>CAZIES010000168.1:0-4022 GCA_964538295.1 uncultured Arcobacter sp.
ACAGGTTTTGGCGATCCATGTGGAAAAGCTCTTACAACACATAATCTAGTTGAAAAAATTGCTTTTACAGGTGGACCAGAAACCGCGAGACACATAATTAGAAATTCAGCCGAAAATTTATCTGAAGTAAGTTTAGAACTTGGAGGAAAAAGCCCTGTAGCAGTTTTTGATGATGCAAATCAAGAAAATGCAATAAATGGAATTAATGCAGGAATTTTTGGTGCAAGTGGTCAAAGTTGTATTGCTGGTTCAAGACTATATTTACAAAAAGGAATTTATAATGAATTTTTAGATAAACTTGTAAAAAGAGCAGAAAAAATAAAAATTGGTGCGCCTATGGATCCTGAAACCGAAATGGGTCCAATTGGTAATTTTAAACAATTAGAAATAATAGAAAAAAATATTAAATTAACTGTAGAACAAGGTGGAAAAATTAAATGTGGAGGTAAAAGACATTCATTTTCAAATGAAGGATACTATTTTCCTCCAACAATTATTGAGTGTGATAATCATAATCTTCCAGCAGCAGAAAATGAACTTTTTGGACCAGTGCTATCTGTAATGAAATTTGAAAAAGAAGAGGAAGTCATAGATAAAATGAATGATAATCAGTATGGTTTATCCTCTGGTGTTTATACTAGCGACTTTTCAAGAGGCATGAGAGTTTCAAAAGCAATTAGAGCTGGAATTACATTTGTAAATACTTATAGACTAATATCTCCATCTGCTCCATTTGGTGGAATGAAAGATAGTGGCTATGGTAAAGAAGCAGGTATAGAATCTATAAAAGATTACACAAGAGTAAAAACAACTTGGTATTATACTTCGGATAAACCAACTCTTGATCCATTTTCAATGAGATAAAATTGTCTTTTAAGCATACAGCATTGATTGTCTTAGTAATGTTCTTCTTAGGAAGCGCATACCCACTTGGTAAATTTGGTTTAAATGCATCTGTTAATCCAATTTTATTTGGAGCTTTAAGAATGGGTATAGTTTTTTTATGCTTAGTTCCTTTTTGCAAAATAAAAATCCCTCCAAAAAAATACTTTTTACCTCTCCTTGGTTTTTCAATATGTATGGGAACAGGGGTAAATATGTTTTTATATTTATCTCTAGATATTGCTTCAATCTTAGCTCCTATTACAATTGGCGCTCAACTTTCAATTCCTTTAGCAATTATTTTGAGTTCTTTGTTTCTTAGTGAAAGTATAAGTTTTAAAAAATGGATTTTAATATTTACATCATTTTTTGGAATTGTTTTAATAGCATTTGATCCAAAAATTTCAGAAGAAATCTTAGCAACATTGTTAATTTTTGCTATGGCGTTTTTCTATGGTTTGTCACAAGTATTTTCGAGATACCTTAAAGAACTTGATGTTAAATTTACTAATGCTTTTATGGGTTTAGTTGGTTTTATTATATTAATTATTATTTCCCACCTGTTTGAAGGAAATGTATTTCATCAAATATCTAATATTGAAAGAAGTGGTTGGTTAGCAGTATTGTATGCAGGAGCTATAATTTCAATATTTGGACATATGATGATGTTCTATTTATATAAATTTTATCCAGTAGGAATGGTTTTACCTTTTTATGCTTTATTTCCAGTTTTTGGATTAATGCTAACTTTTATAATTTTTGGAGAAATTCCTACGATCATAATGGTCACTGGTGGAATTATTGTTATACTATCAGTGTTTATGCTTCAAAAAATTAGATAATTAATCATTGAAATATTAATTTAATCATAATCTAATAACTTTTTATAAATTGTTAACAATTAAAGGGAAAATTATGAGAAAATTAATTTTAGCTGCATTCTTATTTGTTTCTACAATGACAACAAATACTTTTGCAGATATTAAAATGGGAGTGATATTAGGATTTACAGGTCCTATTGAATCTCTTACACCCGCAATGGCTGCATCTGCAGAGTTAGCTTTTAAAGAAGCTTCAGATTCAGGTTCATTGCTAGGTGGACAAAAAATATCAGTAGAAAGAGCTGACTCAACTTGTGTTGATTCTGCTGCTGCTACAACTGCTGCTCAAGGGTTAGTGGACGGAGGTGTTGTCGCTATCATGGGAGCTGACTGTTCTGGAGTTACAGGTGCAATTGCAACTAATGTTGCTGTACCAAATGGAGTAGTAATGATATCTCCATCTGCAACTTCTCCAGGATTAACTACTCTGGATGATAACGGATTTTTCTTTAGAACTGCTCCGTCAGATGCAAGAGGTGGTGCAATCTTGGCTGACATTACTAAAGACAGAAAAGTTAAAAGTGTAGCAATTACTTATACAAACAATGACTATGGTAAAGGTTTATCAGATGTTTATGAAGCAGCTGTTAAAGCTCATGGCATTAAAGTAACTACTGTTCTTGCTCACGAAGAAGGTAAAGGTGACTACTCAGCTGAAGTAGCAACACTAGCGTCTGCTGGTGGAGATGCTGTAGCTGTCCTAGGTTATCTTGACCAAGCTGGAGCACAAATTATTCAGGGTTCTCTAGATGCAGGATCATTTGATAGATTCATTTTATCTGATGGTATGATCGGAGACTCATTAACTGATAAATTTGGTAAAGCTTTAAACAAATCATTTGGTTCTTTGCCTGGATCAACTGGAAAAGGTGCTGGAGTTTTTGCTGATGTAGCAAAAGCTGCTGGTATTGATTCTTCAGGTCCTTACACGGGTGAATCTTATGATGCTGCAGCATTAATCACTCTTGCAATGCAAGCTGGTGGAAAAGCTGACAGAGCTACAGTTCAAGCAAATGTTATGGCAGTAGCAAACGCACCTGGTAAGAAAATCTACCCAGGTGAATTAGGAAAAGCTTTAGATTTATTAGCTAAAGGAAAAGCCGTTAACTATGAAGGTGCAACAGGTGTTGAACTTACTGATGTTGGTGAAGCATTTGGTTCTTTCTTAGAAAAAGAAGTTAAAGGCGGTAAATTTAAAACTAAAAAACAAAGATAATACTTAATTCTTTAAAACCCCAGCGAAGAAATTCGCTGGGGTTTTTTTTATCTAAAAAATATATTTATCAGATAAATACATCAAAAAAGCCAATGCCATTCCCAAAAGTATATATTTCATTTAATTTTTTATAATTTTTTCCGGTAAAATTCCTTGTGGTCTAAATCTCATTATAATCAATAGTCCTATTCCAATCATTAAAAATCTAAAATAAGGAGCACTATTTATTAAATGCACTCTAATTTCGTTTGTTTCTGGTAAATGTGCAGTGAAAAGATTAATAAAAAATAGTGCTATTGGTGCTGCTTCAACCCATAAAAACCAAACAACAAAACCACCTAAAATTGCTCCAAAATTGTTTCCTGTTCCTCCAACAATAACCATTACCCAAATAACGAATGTATATCTCATGGGTCTGTAACTTCCTGGCGTAAATAATCCATCATTAGTTACCATCATGGCCCCTGCTATACCAACTATTGCAGAACCTAAAATAAATATTAACAAATGCTGTTTAACAACATTTTTTCCCATAGCTCCTGCAGCTTCTTCATTATCTCTTATTGCTCGCATCATTCTTCCCCATGGAGAATAAAGAGCTTTTTGAGTAACAATTAATAAAATTATAACAACAGTTAAAAATAAACCTGTAAAACAAAGCTTCACATAAACTGATGAAGCATCAATAACTAACTGGTTTAAAACTTCTTGTTTTTCTGAAACAGAATTAATTAATGCTAGTTTTCCTGAGTGAAATTTTTCAACCAAATCTATAAACCACGGTGATTGCTGAAGATTAATTTCATATGGTGCTGGTCTTTTAAGCCCAATTACATTTTTAACTCCTCTAGCTAGCCAGTCTTCATGTTTGATTATTGATACAACTATTTCTGCAATTAGTAGTGTAGCGATTGCTAAATAATCAGCTCTTAGACCTAATGCAACTTTTCCTACGACAAAAGCTAATCCACCCGCAAGAAATGCGCCTGCTATCCATGAAAATAAAACCGGTAACCCAAGTCCCCCTAAAAAACCAGTTTTAG
>CAZIES010000169.1:0-3949 GCA_964538295.1 uncultured Arcobacter sp.
ACTAGCTTTTTTCTTTCTAGTTTTATAACCTTTAGTTGGCATACCCCATGGAGTTACAGGATGTCTACCAGAGTTAGTCTTACCTTCACCACCACCGTGTGGGTGATCAATTGGGTTCATTGCTGAACCTCTTGTTTGAGGTCTGATACCAAGGTGTCTACTTCTACCTGCTTTACCGATAACCATGTTAGAGAAATCTTCGTTTCCAACGATTCCTACAGTTGCGATACAAACACCTAAAATTTTTCTCATTTCACCAGAAGGTAATCTTAAGATAACATATTTGTCTTCTCTACCCATAATTTGTGCATATCCACCAGCTGAACGTGCAATTTGTCCACCTTTACCTGGTTTCATCTCAATATTATGAACCATTGTACCAACAGGGATGTTGATTAATCTCATAGCATTACCTGGTAAGATATCTAAACCAGACTCAGCAGCAGCGATTTTATCACCAACTTTTAATCCAGATGGTTGTAAGATATATCTTTTGTCTCCATCAGCGTAAGTAACTAAACAAATTCTACAGTTTCTGTATGGGTCGTACTCAATAGTTGATACAGTACCTTCGATACCAAACTTGTTTCTTTTGAAATCAATAATTCTATATAATTTTTTTGCACCTGCTTCTTTGTGTCTAGAAGTAATTCTACCGTTATTATTTCTACCCGCACTTGCTTTAACTCTTACAAGTAAAGATTTAACTGTTGGTTTAGAAGTAATATCAGAAGTATCCATAACAGACATGAATCTTCTAGCAGGAGTTAGTGGTCTAAATTTTTTAATTGCCATTTTTTATACTCCTCTTAAGCTGAAAGGTTCGCAATTTCTGCGCCCTCTGGTAATGTAACGTAGAATTTTTTGAAATCTGGTCTTTTACCAGGCTTTCCTCTAAATCTTTTTACTTTTCCATTTTGTCTTAAAGAGTTAACTTTTGAAGGTGTAACACCAAAGTACTCTTTGAAAACTTCTTTTAAACTGTTTTTAGTCATTCTTGGACTAGTTTGAACAACAATTACACCGTTCTCTTGAAGATCAATTGTTTTTTCTGTATATAATATTGCTTTAATATCTGTAATATCAGCCATCTTACGCCTCTTTTGTTAATGCTTCAAGTACTGATTTCTCAATAAGTACTGAGTGATATGCAGAAATTAAGTAAGCATTTACTTCTTGTTTTTCTATCATATAACAATTTTTAATGTTTCTAAACGCTAAATAAGTTTTTTCATCAACTGAATCAACAACAATTAATGTATCTCTTTTATCTAACTCTTTTAACACAGCGATTGCGTCTTTAGTTTTTCCAGACTCTACTGAAACTTTATCAGCAACAAAAAGTGAACCATTTTCAGCTTGTGCGTTAATAGCATACGATAATGCTAAAGCTTTTTGCTTTTTGTTAACTTTTTGGTTGTAGTTTCTTTTAGTTGGTCCAAAAACTTGTCCACCACCTACAAATAAAGGTGATCGTTTAGAACCCCATCTAGCTCCACCAGAACCTTTTTGAGCTTTAGGTTTTTTACCACCACCGCTTACTTCAGATCTGTTTTTAACACGTGCAGTGTTTGCTCTTAATGAAGATAAATATGATTTAACATATAAATATAAGTTGTGTGAGTTAATCTCTTTGAAAGACTCTGGTAACTCATTTGCTTTTACTACTACTGCATTACTCATTTAGCAATCCTTACTTTACCTAATCGACCATTTGATCCAGATACTGAACCTTTAACAACTAAAATTCCAGTTTCAGCGTCAAATGAAACGATATCATTTTTAACTGTTACGTTTGTGTTTCCGTATTGTCCTGGCATTTTCTTACCTGGCATAACTCTACCTGGCCATTCACAGTTACCGATAGAACCTGTTCGTCTACCCATTCTGTGTCCGTGTGAAGCTCGTCCACCTGCGAAGTTCCATCTTTTAACTCCACCTTGGAATCCTCTACCTTTTGTTTTAAAAGTAGTTTTTAATACTTTAGCTTCAGATAAACCAGAAACATCTAAGTCACCTGCTTCAGCATTTGCTACATTTAATGTAACAAATCTATTAAACTCAGCGCTTAATCCAAACTTTTTTTGTTGACCTTCAATTGACTTATTCATCTTTTTACCAGATGCATAAGAACATAATGCTACACCGTCAGTCACTTCACATACTTTAGTATCTAGAACTTTTAAAAGTGTAACAGGAACAGCAGGAACTGAAATAGTTCTACTCATACCAATTTTTTCTACGATAAATTCCATCTATTACCCTTTCTTATTCTTGACCCATAGATCTAACTTCAACATCAACTTCAGGAGCTAAGTCAAGTTTCATTAATGAATCTACTGTATCAGGAGTTGCTGCAACGATATCAATCATTCTTGCATGTACTCTGATCTCGAATTGCTCTCGTGAATCTTTGTTTACGTGAGGACCTTTTAGAACTGTATATCTTCTGATTTTTGTTGGAAGAGGGATTGGACCTCTCAACTCAGCACCAGTTCTCTTAACAGCTTCAACAATTGAAGCAACACTTCTGTCTAAAACTCTGTGATCATAAGCTTTAAGCTTTAATCTAATTTTTTCCATGTTTTTCCTTTAAAGAACTCGTTAGATGTACCATAAAAGCACTCTAACCATTTAAAATGGACGCGGATTATAACTTAATTTTAGTTAAATGTCAAGAATTATGGTATTTGCATCATCATTTTATATATTTTCTTTCCTTTTAAAAAGGATAATAATAGTTGTTTTAGGCATCATTTAAGCAAAACTAAAGTTTATATTATAAATTACATCTTAAATTTTCAAAATATTTTAACTCTTTTAAAGATGCATTAGACTAAAGTTTTACCACTTAATTTGAAGGTAATATAATGATTGAATATAAATATGAAATTTCTAATGAAGATGGTTATATAAAATACAACCATTTTGAAATCAGTGATGCATTGCAAAGTATATTAAGAGAAGACTACTTTATTTATAACTCACCTGCATTTACAAGTCAAGAATTAGTTGATAACTTATATAAAGAGAATTTTAGTGAAAAATATAATAGAGAAGATAATGAACAAATGTTTGCTTTATATATTGATAATGAAAAATTTCAGCAGAAAGTAAAATTCATCTACTCTATTATTGATGCAAACAAATACCAAAAGTTTGTTAACGTCAATGAAGAGTTAGAAAATCCTAATGAACTAACTATTACTTACAATATTATTGATAGCGATAATACTAAAGTACAAATGTATCATTTAAGTATTGCCGATATTGCATTTGTTTTTTAATCTATGTTTCGACTTACGCTCTTCATTCACTTTTTTATAATATCTACTTTTGCTATTGAGATAATTCAAAAACCTATTATATTTAATGAAGAGCGTATTGCCTTAACAAAAGCATACATTAAAAGTCACTATAAATTAAGTGTTGAGGATATTACGATTACTCCAAGAATTGTTGTGATTCATCATACTGCGTTTAATAGCCTTGAAGAGTCATTTGAAAACTTTAACCCTGTTACACTAAACAGTAAAAGACCCTTTATTAAAAAATCAGGACTTTTAAATCCTGCGGCACACTATTTAATAGACAGTGATGGAACCATTTATCAGCTTATGAGGGAAAACTATATGGCTCGACATGTCATAGGACTAAACTACTCTAGTATTGGTATAGAAAATGTTGGTGGACAAAATCATGAAGACAATTTAACACAAGCTCAACTTAAAGCAAATCTGCTCCTTATTAAGTATCTAAAAAAAAGATACCCAACTATTGATTATGTTATCGGTCATTTTGAGTATCAAGATTTTACGCATCACAAACTCTGGTTAGAAGTTGATGATAATTATCGTACTATTAAATCTGATCCAAGTCCTCGTTTTATGAAAGCCTTAAAAAATGAACTTTTAAAAACAAAGCTTTCCTTTAAAAGCATCATGATAAA
>CAZIES010000170.1:0-3932 GCA_964538295.1 uncultured Arcobacter sp.
TTATTACATTACCAGCATATGCAGTGTTTACACAAAATCACTATTTAGAAGAGAATGACAGATTTATTTTAGATTTTCATGTTCCAATTAGGGTTGTGTAAACGTATAAAAAAGTTGCTACTTAATCTTTGTGATTAAGAGCATAGATATATGCTTCATCTTGTTTATGAGATTCTAAGTAAACTATTGTTGAAACACGCTTGTACTCTCTGCCTTCAAATTTATCAAGAAAATCTAACTTTTCATTAAGTTTATTGGAAGTAAAGACAAAACCATTTACTTGATTATCTGAGTTATCCAATACAATACCTGGATATCCTAGCTTGGAACCCCATCCTTCTTCAATCAAACTACCATAGACATACGCTTTTTGCCATGATCCTTCTAATTCACTTAATATATGTTCATTTGGTCTTCCTGGTGCTAATGTACCGTATATAAAGATTCTATTCATTGATAGCTCTCTTTTTAATTCTTTTGTTCAAAAATATTATCATCTCTAAATGACTTGAAAATGAGAAAAGGCTAGTCATTCTTGGAAAGCAAAACTCAGAGCTACTTATTGCAACTAAGTTGCATTTAATTCTATTTTGTTAGGATATAAAAATGCGCTATGTTGTATAAAAAAGCTAAGTAAAAAGGAGTGCAACTATGTCAGAATGTCCTTATTGCGGTAAAAAGATACCAATGAGTAAAGCGTTTTGCTCTAGGCAATGTAAAGATAACTATTTTCAACTTATTTCTATTCAAGTACCTAAACCATTTTTAAAAAGAATATTCGTATTTTGTACTGCTGAACAAAGAGAAACAGAGATTGAAAACTTTGCTACAAGGCATAGTTGGAGACTTGATCTTGTGAGAAAAAAAATAGAAGAAGAGTCTGTCCAGTTAGGTTATACCGTTTAATTTTTAAGTTCTCTTGGCGAGTATCCAAACAATCTTTTAAACTCTCTACTAAATTGTGCAGAGTTTGTATATCCCGATTCAAAAGCCGCATTGCTTGCATTGTATCCATCTAAGAGTAATGCATGGGCATTATGAAGTCTGAGTTTTTTGATAAACTGTATTGGTGAAAGTGATGTCGCTTTTTTAAAGTTATCATGCAGTGATGAAATACTCATACTTGCAAACTTAGCTATCTCATCTATGGTTATATCACTTTTCTAAGTACTTAATAGTTGGCACCATTTGATGTGCTTTAATATGGTGTTGAACGCTATTTCTTAATATATAAGGTAAAGAATATAATAAAATACACCAAGGTCAGTTAGATTTTGAACTGACTTGATGAATACCTCGCTTTTAGCATCATCGTCAAGATGGCTAAAAGTTTTACGCGTTCAGCGTGAAAGGGACTTGCCCCGAGGATCTTTATTTTTATAACATATGCCCTAAGTGCTCTTTTTTGGTTTTTAGGTAGTTTTCGTTGTATTTATTTACTTGTGTAATTGCAGGGATTCGTTGCTCTATTTTAATACCACAACTTTGTACGAAATCAATCTTTTTTGGGTTGTTTGTAATGAGTCTTACTTCTTTGATATTTAAATCTTTTAATATAAAGCCTACTGCTGTATAATCTCTTTCATCTTCACTAAATCCTAATTCTAAATTAGCTTCGATGGTATTAAACCCTTTATCTTGAAGGTTATAGGCATTCATTTTATTCACTAGTCCAATATTTCGACCCTCTTGTCGATGATAAATAATTAGCCCACCTTCTTTTGAAATAAGTTCTAATGCAAGATCAAGTTGATTGTTACAATCACACTTTAAACTACTCAGAGCATCACCTGTTAAACATTCACTGTGAATTCTTACTAAAGGGGCTTTTAGCTCATTAAAGTTTTTACTCATAATAGCAAGATGCTCTTGTGAACCATCTTTATAAGCTTTTACATCAAACTTTCCAAACTTTGTTGGTAGATTTGCTACTTCTGATTCTATAATCTTTGGTGACTCATCGTCTAAATAGGATTTGAAGAAACAGGATTTTGCACCAGTATGACAAGCAGTGTTACCTATTTGTTCAACAATTGCTAACATCGTGTCATTATCACAATCAACTCTTAAATCAATAAGCTTTTGAACATGACCACTACTCTCTCCTTTTTTCCAGATTCTATTTTTACTTCTTGAAAAATAGTGAACGACTTTTGTTTTAACAGTTAAATCTAATGCTTCTTCGTTCATATATCCTAGCATTAGTATTTCATTTGTTCCATACTCTTGAGTAACAACTGGAACTAATCCATTTGATTTTTTAAAATCAATATCCATATTTTCCTCTTTTCTATTTTTTTATACTTTTCACAATGAAAACTATAAGTGCTGTAAGTGAACTTGCCATTATTATTGATGGTCCTGAGCTTAAATCAAGTTGATAAGATATGACAAGTCCTATGATAGTAAATATCATTGATAAAATAGTGGCTATTACCATCATTGATAGAAGGTTCCTACAAAAAAAACTTGAAATATATATTGGTATTGTAAGGAGCGCAATAACTAAAATTAGCCCTACAACTTTAATAGAGATTACAATTGCAAGACTTGATAAAATTAAAATTAAGGTATAGAAAAACCTTGTTTTTACACCTCTTAAACTAGCATATTCCCTATCGTATGAAACAGCTAAAATATCCCTATAAAACACTATAATTATGGCAAGAATACCAAATAAAAGGGTTACCATATAATAAAGGTCTTGAGTTGTCACTGCAAGCAGTGACCCAAAAAGATATGTCATTAAATCCGTTTGGTACCCTGGGGTTAAATCAACTAGTAATATCCCAAATGACATACCAACAGCCCAGGTTAATCCTATCATGATGTCTAGGTTTTCTCTGTTTTTATAACTTGCAAAAGCTATAAGAATAGTTATTAAAACACAAAATAGAGATGTGGTCAAAAGCATAGGAAGAGAGAAAAACATTGCAAGTCCAACTCCCCCATAGGCACTGTGAGCAATTCCACCAGATAAAAAAACCATTCTATTTACAACAACCAATGTACCTATTATGGCAGTGATGATACTCACAATAACACCTGCAATTAAAGCATTTTGAATAAAAGTATAAGAGAGTACTTCTAACATCGACATCTTCCTAGCATCTCTAGCAATTCAATTTCACAAATATGTGAATCAATGGATTTAAATTCGTCTTTCATTGTTGTTAAATCATGTTGGGTCATTTTTTTATTAACATAAAAAGCGCGTGAGGCATATTTTAAAATAACAGAGATATCGTGACTGACAACAATAATTGGTATCTCACGATTGAGTTCTTGTAGCGTTGAATAAATTTGCTCACATCCACTAATATCAATATTGGATGTTGGTTCATCCAAAAGTAAAATTTTTGGATGTGAAAAAAGTGCACGTGCAATAAGCACTCTTTGTCTTTGTCCTCCAGAGAGGTTAGAGATTTTATTGTTGATAAAATCTTGCATATTTACTTTCTTTAGAACTTCAATTGCTCTTTGTTTTTCCTCTTTTTTATAACCAAATAGTCGTTTTTTTAAAGAGTTTTGACCCATCATAACAACTTCAATTACGGTGATAGGAAAGTTTAGATTTATATTGGTATTTTGTGGTACATATCCAACATTATGAATTTGCTCTAAATGATTTTTATCAAAAATTTTAATTGAACCATCTTTGATTTCATTTATTCCAAGTATTAATTTTAATAGCGTTGATTTTCCACCACCATTAGGACCAATAATCGTTAAAAAATCACTACTTTTGATAGTAAAGTTTATATTTTCTAAAACAGATTGTCTTTCATATGAAAAATTCAGATTAGATACTTCTAGCACATTACTTTTAAATTGTAATGACAATACACATCCTTTAAAAATATGCAACTTAGTTGCATTTTTTAAATTTTATCAAATAAATATTAATTGCAACTTAGTTGCATTGATGATCC
>CAZIES010000171.1:0-3881 GCA_964538295.1 uncultured Arcobacter sp.
ATTTTTTAAGAAAACTACAGAATTTAGTTTTTTTATATCTTAATTTAATAGCTTAGAGGTAACGTAATTTTAAATAAAGCACCCTGATACTCTTTGGTATTATAGGTAAATTTAATATTTTCAACCTCAATAGTTCCTCTCATGCTATTTACAATTGAGTTATAAACCATATATAAGCCAAGCCCTTTACCCTGACTTTGATGTCTAGAGGTAAAATAAGGTTCAAAAACTTTATCTATAATTTCATCAGAGATACCTCCAGCATTATCTTTAAACTCAATAATAACTTGCTCATTTTCAATTTTTTGAGAAATAAATATATACCGTTCGTGTTTATTCATATTATTTAAAATCAAAGCATCTTTTGCATTATTGAATAAATTGATAAAACATTGAATAAGTTCATTGGGATATCCTCGAACCTCTATATGCTCTTTTAAACTTAATATGACATTAATATCATACTCTTTTATTGTTTTATCAATAAGTTTTATAAAAGTATCCACATCATTTTTAATGTCAAAACTAGCAGGTTGAACTCCCTCTTTAATATATTCTGTAAAATAATCAATAACATTTGAAAGAAACTGGGAAACTTCATCAATTTTCTCACATGTTTGAAAAAACTCTTTATCATTAAGAATATTCATCTCTTTTTTCATTTTCATAGCTATTGCAGCAGTTGAAATTGTAGAAAGAGGTTGTCGCCATTGATGTGCAATATTATGAAGTAAAGAGGAGATTGTTTCCTGTTTCTGTTTTTTTTCTATCTCTTTTTTTAATTTTTCAACTTCATTTTCATTTTGTATATTATCAATAACAGTTTTTAACTGAGAGAAAAAAGTTTGGAAATCTTTTATTGGTTTTGGAATAAACTTATCCACATTTAAATCAATAACTTGTTTCAATATTTCATTATCACTAAATGCCGTAATAATAATAATTTTTTGTTTTGGATTTATTTTTCTTATATGTTCACTCATTAAAAAACCATTCATGATGGGCATATCAATATCTGAGATAACAATATCGTGATATGCGTTATTCTTTTGATAAAATTCTCTATAGTTCTTAAGTCCCTCTTCCCCATTAGAATGTACATCTATATTTCCAAAAAAATTCTTCAATAAACGTAATGTTTGCAGTTGTACATTTTTATCATCTTCAACATATAATATTTTTAATCTATTTGAAAACTCTATTGTTTTTTTGATTTCATCATTTAACTTCATAGCATATTCCTTAAGAACTTAATAAAAATTCTATTCTAAAACATGCACCATTGTCTATATTTTGGACAGTAAGATTTCCATGATATTTACCCTCAATAATACTCTTACAAATATTTAAGCCAATACCTGAACCTTGTTCTCCTTTAGTAGAAACATAATTGTCAAATATTTTATACGGTAATAGTTCTTCAGAAATTCCTCCTGCATTATCTGAAATCAAGATAATACCTTTATTATTTTCTTTACTAAAGGATATAACGATTTTTCCATTACTTATATTATTTTCACGAATTGCATCTTTTGTATTGTTAAATATATTTAAAAAAACCTGCATTATTTCATTTTCATCAGCTTGAATTTCAAACGATTTAGTTGTCACAATCTCTATATCAATACCATATCTTAAAAAAATACCTTTAAACATATCTTTTACTCTATTGGCTGACTTGCTAGGATCAAATTTATCAACATGATCTTTAGGTTTAAAAAAGTTTTGAAAATTATCAACAGTATCTCCCATAAACTCTGTTTGTTTATTGACTGTTTTTATTAATTCTTGTGTTGCCTCTTTTATTTCATTCTCTTTATCCATAATCATTTTACATTCTAAATTTGCATTTGCCATACTCAGTGTATTTATAGGTTGTTTTAACTGATGCGTAATCGCACCTATCATATTTCCAATTTCTGCCATACGAGATTGTTGAATAAGTAAATTCTGCTGTTCAATTTTATGTGTTGTTTCTATTTTTAACTTTCTATTTAAAACTATCAACACAATAACTAAGATAGATAGTAAGGTTCCAACTACTGTCATTAAAATCAATTCTTTAAAATAATTTTCCCAAATAGAAACAGGTCTATTCAATACTATAACCCCTGGTGGTATAAATCTATTTGTCATATTGTATTTTTCTAAGATAGGATAATTTATAAATACCTCAACTGCATCAATCTCATTACTTTCAAGTTGATTTGTCTTGATATATTTAAGTAACTTATTAACTGTATTTCTAGCAAAAAGCTTAGAGTTAACCATATAACCACCAAGACTTCCTACATTAATAAAATCACTAACCCAAGAATAGATTGCAACATTTGAACTTTTTGTAATCTTTTTTAAAAAGCCTTTTGGTGTAAAATTCACACCTTGATTATCTTTAAAAAATAACGAATATAACACTATCGTATCTTGAGGTAATATTGATAATTTATTTGCTATTTCTTTCACGGAATTAGAATCATTCATATATTTTATAGTTAAATTTGAATTTGCTTGAATCGTATTTTCATAGGTTTTTTTTGAAAGTAATGATGCCTTACTACTATCATGGATAATATAAACCTCTCTTGCATCTGGATTTTGTTTCAATGCTAATTTTGCCGTTTCTTTTATAGCCGTAGTTCTATTAATCTTCGCAAGTTTTATATTACTAGGAAGTTGTTCTTGATATAAAAAACTGGTTAAATGAAATTGAGGAACACCTTTAAAAAGTATATCATGGTATTTTTGTAAAATCAAACTAGACTCATGAGATTCACTTATAATACCATCTATTTTAATTTTCTCATATTTTTTAGCTAAATATTTTACCAATGTACTTTCATCAATATTTTTTAACTTATGAACACTCATATGCTCTATAAAAAAATCAATATCTTTAATCTCTTTTAGTTCATCATCGAATGACCTTACCCAAGGGATTGAACTATTATAAGTATGAATTACAAGAATATTTTTTTTCTCAAATGCAAATAAGGTATTACCTATTATTAAGAAAATTAAAAGTAAATATTTTGATGATTTATCTTTAATCATTTCACTTCTTTAAAATATACCCATTACTGTAACTTGAATCAATTATCTGATCACCAAGCTTTCTTTTTATTCTAGAGACTAAATTTCTCACATGGCTATCGTTATGACTATTATCCCCATAAACAAAGTTTTCAATCTCTTTTAAAGAGACATAATTATTCTCATTTTTTATTAGTAAATCAAATAAATTCATTTCATACTTTGTCAATTTTATAATTTGATTATCTTTAAGTAACTGTTTATTCTTTTTATCCCATGTATAATCACACGCTAACTGTATATAATTTAAAGCCTTTATCTCAAGGTTAAGCTTTAACACTATCCTCGTAATTACATCCGTAATATCAGCAATATTATATGGTTTTAACATATAACCATCAATACCAGATTTAATGGTCTCTCTTACAAACTCTCTACTATTATGTGCTGATAAAGCGACAATAGGAACGCTTAAGTCAAATTCGCGTATTTTAGCTATCATCGTTATTCCATCCATTATAGGCATATCCAAATCAGTAAAAATAATATTAAATGAGCCCTCTTTAAACTTATTTAAACCATCTTTACCATTCACTGCTTCAACAATATCATCAAAATAATTTTGTAGTACACTAAGTGTTTGTACTCTAGTATCAGCATTGTCCTCCACATAAAGAACACGTAACTTTTTAGTAATAATTGTTAAAAGTTTTAGGTTCAAACTATGTTTACTCATTTCTATAGTATTTCCTTATAAATAACTTTAATACATTTTGCATACAATTATAACCTATAAGATACTCATTATTTTCAAAAAAGATAAAATGAACATATAAAACTATTCATCACTA
>CAZIES010000172.1:0-3808 GCA_964538295.1 uncultured Arcobacter sp.
GTTTAAACATACTTTTGGTATCCTCTTAGTCTTTCACATGGGAATATAATGAAAAAATTTTACAAAGGACAATAATGGGTTGTAATTTAGATTTACTAACGTCTTTTAAAGATAACTGTGGATTTGGTTTGATGGCAGATTTGAAAAATCGACCAAGTCATAGTAACTTAGAAGATGCTATACATTCGCTTGAACGAATGATGCACAGAGGTGCAGTGGCAGCAGATGGTAAAACAGGAGATGGTTCAGGTTTACTACTTTCTATGCCAGATTATTTTATGAGAAAAGTTGCAAGTGAGAATAATATTGATTTACCTGAAACTTACGCTGTAGCTATGATTTTTACGAAGGATTTAAAAGATATTGATACTTTTAAAGAGTTCTGTGAACAAAATGACCTTAAAGTTTTAATGACAAGAGAAGTTCCTCTTGATACAGATGCATTAGGAAAACAAGCATTAGAGACATTACCACATATTATTCAAGTATTTGTTAGCGCTAACTCTTTAATGTCATCAAAACGATTTGATGCAATGT
This sequence comes from uncultured Arcobacter sp., assembly GCA_964538295.1. Lineage (GTDB taxonomy): Bacteria > Campylobacterota > Campylobacteria > Campylobacterales > Arcobacteraceae > Arcobacter_A. Next base: position 538 of record CAZIES010000172.1, read on the forward strand.
TATACCTCACTCGAAAAGAGTGTGAGCATAAATTAATAGATAAAAAAGATTTTTATATTCCAACTTTTTCATCTAAAGTAATCTCTTATAAGGGTCTTATTATGCCGACGCATATTAAGAAGTTTTATGTTGATTTACGAGATGATGATTTTCAGATTTCTTTTGCTTTATTTCACCAACGATTTTCAACGAATACATTACCACAGTGGCGATTAGCACAACCGTTTAGAGCTATTGCACACAATGGTGAAATTAACTCGATTGATGCAAACCGATTTAACGTTGAAGTAAAAGCAGAACAATTTAAATCAGATGTTTTTACTGATGAAGAGATTGCACGAATTTTACCTATTTTACAAGTGGGTTCATCTGATTCTGCTTCGTTAGATAACATGTTTGAGTTTATGTTAGCCAATGGATGTGACTTCTTTAAAGCTGCACGTGGACTCATACCTGCACCTTGGCAAAATGCGCCATATATGGATGCACAGCTTCGAGCATTTTATGAGTATACCGCAACTGCAATGGAAGCGTGGGATGGACCAGCAGCAGTTTCATTGACTGATGGACGACATATTGGTTGTTTGATTGATAGAAATGGTTTACGACCTTCAAAATATGTGATTACTAAAAATCATAAGATGTACATCACTTCTGAGTACGGTACACTTAAACTTGATGAAGAGAATATTTTAGAGCGAGGACGATTACAATCTGGACAAATGATTGGACTTGACCTTAAGCATGGAAAAGTACTTAAAGATGATGATATTAATGACTATTTAAAATCATCACAAAACTATACCAAATGGCTTAATAATGACATGGAGTATCTCCAAGAGTTTATTGATGAGTCTTTCTTAGATACTGATGATTATAAGTTTGAAGACCTGTCAACACGACAAAAATATTTTAATATCACATATGAAGCAATTGATCAAATTATTGAACCAATGGCAAAAGATGGAAAAGAACCAGTTGGTTCAATGGGAGATGATACTCCACTCGTTGCATTTTCAAAAGTAAATAGAAACTTTACAGACTTCTTTAGACAAAAATTTGCTCAAGTAACTAACCCTCCAATTGACCCATATCGAGAAAAAGTAGTTATGTCATTAGAGACTGGTTTTGGACAAGTACATAATATCTTAACAGAAGTGCCAGAGTTTGCAAAACGTTTAAAAGTGGCAAGTCCAATTTTAATGAAAGAGAAGTATGATGTATTGTACTCTTTTGGGGATAAACGAAATCCTAGATTTGATGCGTACTATAGAAATCAAGTCTTCTCAACAACATTTGTTAATGATTTAGAGACGGCATTAAAAGATTTAGCTGCTAAAGTAATTACAGCAGTTAAAGAAGATCATGTTGCCGTTGTTATTTTAGATGATAGAGAGTTAAGTGCTTCAAATAAACTGATTCCTATGGCGATGGCAATTGGATACATTAATAGGAAACTACTTGAAGCAGGCGTGCGAAACCATGTCTCTATTGTTGCAGTTACTGGTGAGGTTTATGATCCACATATGGCAGCAGTTATGTTAGGGTATGGGGTAACAGCTATGTATCCATATATGATGTATGCAACAACGGTAGCTCTTTATGAAAGAAAAGGCATTTCAAAATATGAGATGCAACGAATTCTTAAGAATACACAAAAAGCAGTTAATGCGGGTCTTCTTAAAATTATGTCAAAAATGGGTATTGCAACGATTGCTTCGTATCGAAACTCAGCACTGTTTGATGTAATTGGATTAAGTGATAAGATTCTTAACGACTGTTTTAAAGGAAGTCATTCTGATTTAGATGGACTTGGATATACTGATATTGAAGAGCGAATTGAAAAGTTACATTTTAATGCTTTTGAAGATAAACATCATATTTTCCCACTTGATTTAGGTGGTTTTTATAAGTATATTGATGGTGGTGAGTATCATGATTACGGTCCTGATACAACACGTGCTATGCATAATAAACAAGCTGCAAATAAAGAAGATATTTCGGATTTTAATAAATTACGAGAGTTAGTTGAAACAAGAGATAAAAAATATATTCGAGATTTCTTTGAGTTTAACTCTGATAAAGAATCAATTGATGTAAGTGAAGTTGAATCAGTTGAAGAAATCTACACACGATTTGCAACTGCAGCGATGTCATGTGGTTCGATTTCACCAGAAGCTCATGAAGCAATGGCAATGGCTATGAATACGATTGGTGGAGCTTCAAACTCAGGTGAGGGTGGAGAAGACCCTGCACGATTTGGAACATTAAAAAACTCTAAGATTAAACAAATTGCTTCGGGAAGATTTGGGGTTACTCCAGGTTATTTAAGAAGTGCCGAAGAGTTACAAATAAAAGTAGCACAAGGTGCAAAACCAGGTGAAGGTGGTCAATTACCAGGACACAAAGTTACACCACTTATTGCAAGTTTACGACATACAATTGCAGGTGTTACACTGATTTCACCACCACCACACCATGATATTTACTCTATTGAGGATTTAGCACAATTAATTTTTGACTTAAAACAAATTAATCCTGATGCAAAAATCACGGTTAAATTAGTATCTTCTATTGGTGTTGGAACAATTGCAGCAGGTGTTGCAAAAGCGTATGCAGATAAAATTATTATCTCTGGTGGAGATGGTGGTACAGGTGCTGCACCAATGACATCGATTAAGCATGCTGGTAATAACTGGGAGATGGGACTTTCTGAAGCACATAATGCTTTAAAAGCGAATCACTTAAGAGAGTTTGTTCATTTACAAACAGATGGTGGTCTTAAGACGGGTCTTGATGTAGTAAAAGCAGCCATGTTAGGTGCAGAGTCATATGCCTTTGGTACAGCAGCATTAACCTTACTTGGTTGTAAAATTCTTAGAATCTGTCACACAAATAAGTGCTCCGTGGGAGTAGCAACACAAGATGAAGATTTAAGAGAACACTTTACAGGAACAGTTGAGAGACTAATTTCTTACTTTAGATTTATTGCTGAAGATGTTCGAAATATTTTAGCAGAGCTTGGATATACAAGAATTGAAGATATCGTTGGACGAAGTGATTTATTAAAAGTAATTGACGATGAGTTTGCACAAAAGTTTAATTTTGAGAATGTTCTACGAAGAATTGATGGTGTAGACACTTGTCAAAAAGAGACAAATGAACCATTTGATAAAAATAAATTTGAAAAAGATTTACTAAAAAAAGTTCATAGAACCATTGAAAAACCAAATAGTCCTATCAAACTTGATGCAGAAATCTGTAACTTAAA
>CAZIES010000173.1:0-3723 GCA_964538295.1 uncultured Arcobacter sp.
TAATCGTAGTCGTACGGTGTTACAAGAAGCAGTAAAATATAATCGAAAAGATATTATTGGCTTGTTAATCAATCAAACAGATTATATTAATAATATTGATGATTCGGGACATAATATTATCTTTGATGCGATTGCAACTAATGATAAAAAGACCATAGCTTTTGTTGCTAAGCAGAATCAACTTGATTTAAATTGCAAAGATTTAAATGGAAACAGTATTCTATTTTCTCCTATTATTGCCAATGATATCTCTTTAGCAATTATGCTTATTCAAAATGGTGCGGATGCGTCATTAAAAAATAGTAAGGGGAAGGATTTTATTTTTTACTCTTTAGAAAAAGGGTTATTAAGTAAAGAGTTACTCCAAGAGGTTATTGCTTTAGGTTATGATATTAATAGAAAGTGTCAAGGTAAAACACTTTTTATGGCAGTATGTGAGATATTAATTGATATAGATTTAAAAGAGCTAGAAGAGAGAAATCCTTATACTGAACTTTTAGAGTTACTTATTTTTAGAGGAGCTTTATTAGATGAAGTTGATAGTTTTGGAGAAAATGCACTCTTTATTGCTGTTCGCAATAATGACTTGGAAACAGTTAAACTTATTTTGAGTAAAAAAGCAGTTAATATTAACCATAAAAACAATGATGGAAATACAGTGTTAGTTATTGCTGCACTAAAAGGGGATAAATATATTCCTTTGATTAACTATTTACTCTCTTACAGTGCAAATCCAAACGTGGCAGATAATCAAAAAGCTACGTTAGTTGAAAAACTAATTGATGTGATTTTATATACAAAAAGTAATAAAAAGCTCTCCCCTTTATTTTTAAAACAAATTAATAGAGATGCTGAGTATTTAAGTGTTTTTAAAACAATTCTAGATAACTCAAAAGTCTTTTTAAGAAAGTTAAACTCTCAAGGTAAACCACTTTTTTTTGAAGCAATATTTTATCAAAATGAATTGCTTTTTAAATTACTTCGCAATTATGGAGCAGATATCAACCATAAAGATAGTGAAGGTAGAAATATCTTACATAATCTATTAACAATGTCCAATTCTCCTTTGTTACGAGATGAAAAAAAGTTTACAAAAATTTTACGTGAGCTTATCTATTATGGCGCTGATGTTAACAGTAAAGATACTTTAGGAAGTACAACTGTTCATAGTGCAATTTTAAATAATAATATCAATACGGTCAAAGTATTACTCGATTCAAAAGCAGATATGAAATCAGTGGATAAAAAAGGGCGCAGTTTAATTCATAATTGTGTATGGGATTCAAAAATAAAACATTTTAGACTAGTGCACTCTTATAATGAAAATATTTTAAATATGCCTGATCAATACGGGATTTTACCAATTAATTATGCTGCTTTTATTGGGCATGCAGATTTAGTTTTAGAAATGATAACGGCACGTTCACATGTTAATAATCCTTATAAAAAAGATGAAAAGATGGTTGAGTTTTTTGGTAAGTTCTATGAAAATGTCTATAGTTTACGACAAAAGACACAAGATGATTTTGAAAAAAAGAATATTCAGATGTTGATTTCAAATATGGAAAAAGAGTTTAATCTTTCTTCAAAAAAGAAATAGTACTAAAAATTAGTATCTTTTTAGTACTCTCCCTTAGTATAATTAAATAATATAAAAGGTTACATTAAGTGTAATTTTTACTTAAGAATAAAGGAAAAATCATGAAAAAGTTGTTAGGGGCGGTTCTTTTACTTGTGGGTATATCTGTAAATGCAGCAGATATCAAGTTTGGTATTTATACTTCAGATAAACCATCTGCAATGTATAAAAAATTTAAACCTGTGATTAAGTACTTGGAGAAAGAACTTAAGAAAAATGGGTTAGAACATAAAATAGGTTTGAAGATATATCCTTCTTATGAAAAAGCAATCAATGGTTTGGCAAAAGGAGAGTTCCATTTTGCAAGATTTGGACCTGCTAGTTATATTTTAGCGAAAGAAAAAAATAAAAATATTAAGCTACTTGCAATGGAGATAAATAAAGGTAAAAAACGTTTTAAGGGTGTCTTTATTGTCAAAAATGATTCAAATATAGCGACTTTAGGTGATTTAAAGGGTAAGAATTTCGCGTTTGGTAGTAGTAAATCAACGATTGGACGTTATTTATCACAAGCAGAACTACTTAAAAATGGAATTAGTTCTAATGAATTGAATATCTTTGAATATTTAGGACGACATGATAAAGTTGCTTTAGCCGTTGTTAATGGAAGTTACGATGCCGGTGTTGTTAAAGAGAAAACGTATGCTTCGTATAAAGAGAGAGGTTTAAAAAGTATTTATAAGTTTGACAATGTAACAAAACCTTGGGTTGTAAAAGAGGGAATCTCTTTAGAACTTTATACGGCATTACAATCTTCGCTTTTAAATTTAAAGGATAAAAAAATATTAAAGATATTTAAGGGTGATGGGTTTGTTAAAACAGATGACAAAGAGTATAACTTTGTACGAGAGGGTATGAATTTATCTAAGAGGTTCTAATGCGTTTATTGTTAAAAATTACTACAATAATCTTAGTAGTGTTATTAATACTACTCTCTTTATTTTCTTATTTTGTAATTAAAGATGAAAAACAGGTATTTTCATCTTTTCTTACACAGCAAGGTAATTTATTAACAACAACAATCTCTGCAGGTAGTGTGGAAATAGTTTTAATTGAAGATTATCCTTTACTGGATACTTATTTACATAATATTGCTAATAGTTATGAAAGTGTTGCTTATATTCATATTATTAAAGGAGGTAGTATTGTTTCTCAAGTGCAAAAAGATGGCTTAGAAAAAGAGAGTATTAAAAAGTTTAATGCAAATGTTGAAGTGGATGGAGATATTATTGCCAATGTTGAACTAGGACTCTCTTCTGAATATCATGATTTGATTATTGAGAAGAGAATAGAACAAATTTTGGTTTTAACATTTATTGGCTCTTTAACTCTTTTTTTACTCTTACTTTTTATAATAAAAAAATATTTGTTAATACATATTGATAAACTAAAAGAACATACAAAACGTATTGGTCAAGGAGACTATAAACATACCTTAATAATTGATACAAAAGATGAGTTTAATGATTTAGCTATGAGTATTAATAAAATGGCGAATGATATTAATATATCTTATACCGATTTAAAAGAGCTTACAATTATTCAGAAAAAGCAAAAAGATGAACTGATTGAAGCAAATAAAGCAAAAGATGATTTTCTAGCTAATATGAGCCATGAATTAAAAACACCCTTGAATTCAATTAATGTGATTAGTTCAGTGATGATGAAAAATAAAAAAGGCAAACTCGATAGTGAACAAGTAAAAAACTTAGAGATTATTAATCATTGTGGAAATGAGTTACTCTATTTAATCAATGATATACTTGATATTTCAAAACTTGAAGCGGGAGAAGTTCAGTTAAATTATGAAACGGTTAATTTAAAAGAGCTTAGCTTATCAATTAAAGATATGTTTGAACCTCAAATTATCCAAAAGAGATTAAACTTTGACTACTTTTATGATGAATCAATAGGAAATATTTATAGCGATGGGCAACGAGTTAAACAAATTGCAAAAAATCTTTTAAGTAACGCCTTAAAATTTGTCCATGAAGGTTCAATTCGTTTTAGTGTGAAAGATGAAGATAAAAATATACGAATTATTGTCAGTGATGATGGTATTGGTATCTCAAAAGAGAAGCTTA
>CAZIES010000174.1:0-3678 GCA_964538295.1 uncultured Arcobacter sp.
TCTTGCATTTTCTTTTTATCATCGTCATTTTGTAGGTTTTCTATATTTTGAGTCATCATTGAGTTAGTAATTACTAAATCGGCTACTTTATTAATCAACTTTTCGATTTTATCTAGGTCAACAACAATAGTCTCTTTTTTTATAGTTTGTTCTTTTGTTTGATTTGCTTCCATAAAATATATTCCTTATTAAAATTATGGTTATTTTTTATATTTTTTAATATTTTAAAACAAATATATCTATCAAAGGTACTAGAAAGGTATTATTTAAAGAAGTTTTATGTTTGGTATCAATGCTGTTAGTTTGTGATTTCTTGAATTTAAAAAGAGTTGATAAAGAAAGAAAAGTGATTTCATTCATAAATTAGATTGGGTTCTTTACAATGTTTGAGTATAAAATTACGGCTTTTTTCTTTTAAGATTAAGCTTTTATCCCATTGTGAAAGTTTTTTTTGTTTCTTTTTTAGAGTAATAGCTTTGCCAATGTTAAGTTTGATTTCTCCTTTATGTATAAACCAGCTTTGATCTCGTAATATTGAGCGTGTACCTTCTATTGCGATTGGTATGATTGATAGTTCTTTTTTCACTGCAAGAGTAAAGGCTCCCATATGAAAAGGTTTAAGCCCAGGTATTCTTGAAAACGTTCCTTCAGGAAAGATAATAAGAGGAGTATTTTTATCACTTTTTGTATAAAGTGATTTAAAATCTTTTAAGCTTTTCTCGAAGTTAAAACGCTCTACAAAATGAACGTTGAGTTTTTGCAGTGGAATACGCGTAAAAAAAGAGTTTTTTAATTCAGCTTTTGCCACAAATGAAACCTCAAAAGGTAATGTCGCGAAAAGAATAAAACTATCTAGGTAACTAGCATGATTAACGACAATTATGCTGTTTTGTATAGACTCTTTTACTTTTTCAAAACCTTTTACTTCAATAGGAATGAAACTAAGTTTAGTAGCTAACTTAGTAAAAAAGTATGCTGCTTTGCGGCATAAAGATGATGGAAGAATCATCAGTGTAAGCCAAGCTGAAAAACTACATATAGAAAAAACTGTCCAACAATAGCCACTAAATAAGTATGCCTTGGTAAAATGAAAAAAACGTTTTATCCTAGCAAAAAAGCTTTTAATTCCAAGTCTACAAAATTGTAACCAAAGATTTTGGTTTTCTGATTTACCTCTATTTTTTTTAAACAAATCTTTTGTAGCAGAACGCCTTATTTTTCCGCTGGAGGTTTTTAAAATAGCTCCTGGTTCAGCAAGAATAACCTCATCTGCAGGTGAGCCTAAAAGATCATTACAAAGGGTATATATCTTATCAATTAATTCTTCTCGAGACACTTTTTGTGTTAGTTTAGTCTCTGCAAGAATAACAAGTTGTTCGGTAGTTGTTCTTTTATCAATAACTCCAAAAATAGCAACACAACCCTTTCGAATACCCTCTATATCACCGATACTTTTTTCTAGCTGATCTGGATAGATATTTCGTCCTGCACGTATGATAATATCTTTTACTCGTCCTGTAATATAAAGTTCACCTTCTGCAATGTAAGCTAGGTCTCCTGTATTTAACCAAGAGTTATCTCTGAGTTCATCTGTCTTTTTTTGGTTTTTGTAATATCCTTTAGTAGAAGAGGGACCTTTAAATTGCAAGTTTCCTTCATGTCTTGAAGGCAGTTCGTTTCCAAAAGTATCTACAATACGTATCTGATGTCCTGTAAGAGGTAGACCACATGAAACAAATGATAAAGTATCATTTGTTGTCGACTTTTTAGCAATCTTATTTTCCATGAAAAGTTCTCTTTGTATAGTGTCAATTTTAGGTAGTTCATTTAATGTTGAGAAGACAAGCCCCACTGAAGATTCCGCTAATCCATATACTGGAGTCATTGCCTTTTGGTTGAAGCCATATTGCTTAAAATACTCACTAAAATCTTTAATGCTCAAAGGACTTATTGCTTCTGCCCCATTAAAAGCAGCTCTCCAAGAACTAAGATCTAAGCCTTTTAAATTTTTATTTTTGAGTCTATGAAGCGTGTATTCATAGCCAAAATTTGGTGATGCTGATAGGGTTCCTCCATATTTGTGAATTGCCCATAACCAACGCTGGGGTTTAGCTAGAAATTCAAGTGGTGACATCACTACAAATAATGCACTATAATAAAGACTTGCTAACCATGAACCAATAAGTCCCATATCGTGATAAAGAGGTAACCAACTAACAAAAACATCTTTAGATGTAGCATGGACCCTTTCGCCCATAGCTTTTATATTCGCAACCAAATTTGCATGCGTTAAAACAACACCTTTAGGATCTCCTGTACTTCCTGATGTATATTGAATAAATGCGGTATTTTTTTTGTGAACCTGAGGTAAGATTGATGTATTCTTTGTTTTTAATATTTCTTGAATTGTTACAACCTCTTTAATGTTTTGTACATATGATTTGAGCAGTGCAGTCACAATTTTTGCTTGAGGCGTGCTTATAAGTATTTTAGCATCACAATTATTTAAAATATGAGTGTGTCTTCGTAGATGCTCTTCTAATTGGGAGGGACGTGCTGGAGGATAAATAGGTACGGGTACCCCTCCTGCTAATAAGATGCCAAAAAAACTATAAAAATATTCAGCACCTGTTGGTAGCATAATAGCTACACACTCATAAGGATTTAGTCCAAGTTCTTGTAAAGAGGAGGCAACTTTTAACGCGTTTTCATAAAGTTGTATATAGGTGATTGTTTCGCCCTCAAAGTTTTCTTCATAAAGCTGTATATGTACACGGTGGGGATGCTTGTTTACATGCCATTTTAAAACGTCAATAAGTGTTTCTGCATTATCTGGAACAAAAGAGATCTCTTCTAGTTTTAAAGAGGATTTAATTTCATAGATATTGTTTGAACTATCTTTTTTTGTATGAAGAATAAGTTCTATGAGCTCTTTGGGTCGTTGAACTTCATAGAGTGCTTTTTGTGTAAGTGTGATATGAAAAGTCTCTTGTACTCTGGAAATAAGCTCAACACGACTTAGACTATCAAGCCCTAAATCTTTTTCAAAGTCATCTTCCATATGGATTTTATTTTTATGAAAGTGTGGATGTATCTCTTTGATTAGTGTAAATAATAGCTCTAAAAGTTTCTCTTTTATTTGCATCAGATACTCCTATATTAAGACTTATCTGATACTATTATAACATTTTATAAGTTTGAGTTTGAGATTAATATGAAAGTGTTTACAGTTTAAATCGATTTGCAAACACTATCTATTTAATGATGAACTAATGTTATTTCCTAATCATAATCATTAGTCATATCATACCCTTCATAGGTATTCTCTGTATCAGGTAAGTTTTTGACTGATTCCATATTAACTTCAGCACCTTTTAAATCATACTCATTCGCTGAATAGAACTTTTTCTCTTTTCTATATTTTTCTTCTCGCTGAAGTTGTTCTTGAATATGTTTATTTTTTCTAAGTTGTTCAGAACCATCTTTTTCACTTGCAAATAGTAGTGATGAACTCAAGATAAAAGTTAATAGTAGTAAATATTTCATGTTTTCTTCCTTCTAATCCCATATTTATGAAATATTATATCACTAAATTGCTTACCCATATAATCAGCTTCAGTTATATTAAATTCCTCATTTCCTACTCTTTTATAAATATTTATTTATAAACCATTATTA
>CAZIES010000175.1:0-3608 GCA_964538295.1 uncultured Arcobacter sp.
GATTGAAGTTTTTTTGTTTTTTCACTTTGAGAGGCAACAATTAAACCATCTGTATAGCCAAGTGTCTCGGGAATAATAAAAGTCATTGCAATCATTGGAAACTTGACCCCTACGTTATCTTTTTGCCACTCATTGTGATTTCCATCTCCATAATATAAAGCGTGTAAAATTGGTACGTTGAGTTTTTCATAATCATCTTTTAAATTTTCATGATCAATTATCATAATTTGAAAGTTAACAACAACATCGACAAGCGTTTTATTATTGTAAGTTAAAAACTGTTTTCCTACAAAATCATCACCCGTAATATTTGTAAAATAAGGAATAGTATAAAAACCTTTATTTTCTAGGTAACTGATTAATTCGTTAATATGTTCAAGATTATTTGAAGAGATTGAACCTCGATGTAAACCTATACCAATAAAGGGTTTTTTAGGAGTATTTAAATCAATTTTGAAAAAATCACTATATGCTTTAAGTGAAGGAAAAACAAGTTTAGGGTTTTTAGGGTGATATATTCCATCTTTTGGTATTTCTAATGCTTTGGTATATTTTTCATCACTTGTTTTTAATACTCTATTATTAACGTATAAAGCGAAGTTTTTAAAATTTTCAAATCCTCCATTGTCCCAGTATTCATTTAAATTGACATTATCTTCTAATGAGATGTTTTTTCTGTAAGGATTGTCATCTTTGATAGATATGGGAAGAATAATGGTCTCTTTATCTAAAGCATTTAATGTTTGTGAATAATTTTCAAGTAAAGAGTTCAGACTTCTAGCACCTGCAAGTGAATCAAACATAATAATTTTATAGGAATTGAACTCTTTTTGTAGCTCTTCTTTTTTTATTTCATCTTCAAACTTGAAGATGATATTTAAATTATACTTTTTAGCAGCATTGATTAATGCGTTTGCTTTTGCAGTTTGGGATGATTTCCCCATAGTTGTACTAAAAATTAACATATCTTTTTTAGCAAAGAGGTTAATATTAAGCAGTAATACTAATATCATTAATACTCTAGTCATTAAATTTTGTCCTTTATCTTATATCATTATAAATTTTGTTAATAGTTTGAAGTCTAAATAAAATAATATTTTTGTATCTATTATTCTGGTATATAAACCATGCTTCCATCTTTTAGTTTATAGGCAACACCCGCTTTAGTACCATCGCCTTGACCAATCTTACCTTCAGACTTATACTTTTCAATCTTTTTGCCTTTTTTGATGACAACTTCCATGTTTTTTTTACCTGGGTTCTTAATCACAGTTACATCTTCACTTGAAAAAGGATTCAATGGGTTTTGTGCAATAGCAATAAGAAGTGCTGCAATAATCACTAAAAAAACATCGATTAAATTAACAGCAGAAAGAATAGGATTTAATGATTCGTCATCTTGTAAGAGTCGCATTAAATATTCTTTCTCATCTCTAAAATATCTTTGATTTCGTGAGCATACCAACGTCTTCTTACTGTAGTAATCCAGTAAGTTATAGAAGCTGTAATTAGGGCAAAAATAACTGCGGCAAAAGCAATGATAAGATTTTCACTAATACCTTGAATATTTCCATTTGATAAAGCTTTAAGTGCAGGTCCCATTGGAATCATTGTTGCTACTAATCCTAGCATAGGAGAAATTCGTGTTACAATTGAAGTATTCTCTAGTTTTTTGTGGGCAAATACCTCTAAGTCTTCCATACTTGAAAAACCTTTTTTAATAAGGTACTTAATAATAGGGTAGCCGTTTAACCGATTTTCTATTTGCTCATTGATATAGGTATTGTAGTTTTGCATATGTTTTTTTCGCTTATAAATTTGTGCAAAGAATATGCCAATTTGTAAAACTGAATAGAGGAAAAGGGCTATAATCAGTAATAATACAGGGGTTAAAAAGGTGTTTGAAACCTCGTACATAATTGCTTCTAAGTTTGAAATCATAATAATCCTTAATTTAAAAAGCTAATTTCATGTCGTAAATCTAATACGACAAGTAATTGCTGTTTAAGTAAATTTAGGTTTGAATTATAATTAAATCAATAATGAATATCAATATCTTTTTTTATAAAATAGGTTTTTCTTTTCACAAAATGGTTTTTTTGGATGAACTATTTTTTTAAAAAAGCTTTAGGAGGACATTTATACTTTTTAGAAAAGGCATAGGAGAAGCTACCTTGATTTGTATAGCCTACCATATGGGATACCTATTTTACTGAATAGTTTTTTGTTTGAAGATATTCAAGAGATTTTTCTAATCTTATTTCCACTAAATATTCGCGAATCGTAGAATGAAAAAGCTCCTTGAAGCCTTTTTTTAGTTTTGATTCATTTATCGCTACTTTTTTTGCTAGAAGAGGAATAGTGATTTTTTTATCAAAGTTATTTTCTAGTATGAACTTTGCTTTTTTGATCCGTTTTATATCTTCATTGTCAACCATTGAAGTAACTTGTTCCTTTTTTTGAAGTTTATCAATTACAAAAAATATTAAATCCATAGTTTTGTTTTTTAAATAAATCTTATCGGTCTTACTTGTATACTCTCTTTCAAATAATTCTGAATATCTATCTTTTAATATAGGGTCAAAAACATTACTTATTGCGTGTTGATCCATTTGTTTTTTTAAAATATCATGTAAAAATTCGTTTTCTTCTAAATACTTTTCTCCTAAAGAGATGCATAAATATTTGAGATGTTCCCCTTTTTTATTAATAAGAAAGCTTTCACTATCTTCTTTATATTCGATGACAATATGATTCTCTTCATACGTTGACTCTTTATTTGTTTTTGGATTGAATTTTTTAAAATTGCCTTGTAAAATGATTCTTATTTGTAAATAGTTTTTTTTATTATCTAATCTGTATTTATAGTCTTTTTTGACAATGTTATCTACAATATTTAAATAAACATTTTTTTCAACTTTTGTATTTAAAATTTTCATGTTCATTGTGTCATTTTCGATATGAGCTACTTGTTTGATATAGGATTTATTTCTATCTTCTTGTTTAGAAATATTCCCACTGTTAGTAAGTGTTTTTTTTGAAAAGTAAGTCATTATACTATTAATCCCTTATATATGATACTGATTATTAATATTATCAAAATTTTGCTTAATTTTTGCGTCACATTTTTATAAAGATGTGATGAGGACTTTTCGATTTAACTTTTCTGAAAAAATGAAATCACTTTTAATTTTAAAAGTATTATAGATGTTTTCAGCTGTTAATACTTTGTTTGTATTGCCAAAATATTTTATGGTGTTATCTTTAATGATTGCAACTTTATCAGAATACATATATGCTTGATTAATATCATGTAGTATGGTGCAAAGTCCAATGTCTAATTCACTTATTAATGCTTTTACTAAATCCAAGGTTTTATACTGGTAATAAGGGTCAAGATTCAAAGTAGGTTCGTCCAAAAAAAGATACTTTTCTTTTTCCTTGCTAGCATAGATTTGGGTGATTACTCTGGCTAATTGAATTTTTTGTTTTTCCCCTCCTGAAAGATATGAATAATCTTCTTGAATTAGTTTTTTAATATCTAATCTATTGATTATAAAATTAATAATTTCATCTTGTTCTTTTTTTTTTAAGGTATGTGAGAAAAG
>CAZIES010000176.1:0-3539 GCA_964538295.1 uncultured Arcobacter sp.
ATTATAACAAATTTTTCAAAAAATATCCTTAGTTAGGCTTTTTACAGATTTTTTGCATAAAATTTTTATTTTATTATTATTAAAAATTAAAATAAGACTTTTGAGTTGCTAAAATAAATTTATGAGTTATTAGAAAAGATTATTAAAAAGGCACAACTATAAGCCGAGTTTTGTATTAAACAATAATTTATCTAGTTGCCAAATTACTTAGGCAATCATGCGAAGAGCAAAAGTTGTGAAGCTTAATACCAGCTCTTCTTGCTGCGGGTTGGGTTTACATAGCTGTAATGATTACTCAAAACACTGGTAGGCTCTTACTCTACCCTTTCACCCTTACCACAAATGTGGCGGTCTACTCTCTGTTGCACTGTCCCTTAAGTTACCTTAGCCATTCGCTAAATGGAACCCTGCTTCACTGCAGCCCGGACTTTCCTCTTGAAATTCAAGCTATTGTCTGTTGTACCTAAAGCGAAGTATATCAAACAAAAACTTTAAAACTATTGTCGCACAATATCATAATAATCTGGAGGTAAAAAATGAAAGCGTTCATTGTCAATGCTTTCATTAACCTTTACATCATTAAAAACAATAGCAACACTATTTTCTAAAGTATCAATATAATTAATAGTTGATAATTTACCATCTTGAAAGTTCATTTTATAATCAATGTCACTTAAAGTAGCAATATAATTGCTACTATCAACTTTTTTTGCTTTTTTTATCATCGTCAGTAAATTTATCTCATTTTGCAGTTTTGTATAGATAACTTGTTCTAACTCTGGTTCATCAATAATTGCGGTATTTACGATAACATAGACATTTTTAACAATAGGTTCTTGATATTGCCATAAAATTTTAGCAGGTTCTTTTATAAAAACCTTTCCTTTATAAATAATCTCTTTGCCTGTTGCATTCACAATTGTTTGGGTGAAATTTCCTTCAAATGTTTTAAAATTTGAAAAATCATTTGCATTTGAAAAAAGACTTAAAAAAAACGTAAAAATAAAAATTACTCTATAAAACATACTTTAACCTTAAATTGTATATAATCTTGCGATTATAACCAATAGCCTATTAACATACACTTTTTATTTGCTATTGAAAAGGAAAGAACTCGATGATAAATATATTTGCAAAAATTTTTGGCACAAAAAACGATAAAGAAGTAAAACGATATAGAAAGAAAGCCCAAGCAATTAATGCCCTAGAAGCACAATATGAAGCAATGAGTGATGATGCACTACAAGAAGCGTTTAATGTATTAAAAAAGAGTGTACAAGAGGGAGAAAAAGAGCTTCAAGATGTTCTAAATGACTCTTTTGCTATTACTAGAGAAGCAGGAAAACGAACTCTCAACATGCGACACTACGATGTACAGCTTATTGGTGGTATGGTTTTAAATGACTCACGAATTGCAGAGATGAAAACGGGAGAAGGTAAAACCTTAGTAGCAACACTGCCTGTTATTTTAAACGCTATGACAGGACGTGGAGTTCATGTTGTAACAGTTAATGACTACTTAGCTAGTAGAGATGCAAACGAGTTAGCTCCTTTATATAACTTTTTAGGGTACAGTGTTGGAGCAATCACCGGTGAACTTGATACTGATTTAAGAAAAGAGCAGTATGGTTGTGATATTACCTATGGAACGAATAATGAGTTTGCTTTTGATTATTTACGAGATAATATGCAACTTGAAGCTGACGATAGAGTTCAACGAGGACACTACTTTGTAATTGTTGATGAAGTAGACTCTATTTTAATTGATGAAGCTAGAACACCACTAATCATCTCAGGACCAACAAACCATAAAAGTTCAGATTATGCAAAAGCACACAAAATCGCACTGGAACTTGAACGTGGTGAAGTGATAGAAGCAACCAAACCAGAAGAGCGAAATAGAACAACAGGTGACTTTATCGTTGATGAAAAAGTAAAAGGGGTAACCCTTACTGAAGAAGGTATCGCAAAAGCTGAAAAAATGTATGATGTAGAAAACCTCTACTATGCTGAAAATGCTATTCTTGCTCACTCACTTGAACAAGCACTTAAAGCAAATAATACTTTTGAAAAAGATGTAGACTATGTGGTTCAAAATAATGAAGTTATTATTGTTGATGAATTTACTGGACGATTAAGTGAAGGTAGACGATTTAGTGAAGGATTACATCAAGCCCTTGAAGCAAAAGAAGGTGTTACAGTTCAAGATGAATCTCAAACCTTAGCCGATATTACTTTTCAAAACTACTTTAGAATGTATGATAAACTAGCAGGTATGACAGGTACTGCACAAACTGAAGCAACAGAGTTTGCACAAATTTATAATTTAGATGTTGTCTCTATTCCAACCAATGTTGCTATTGCAAGAGATGATAAAAATGATTTAATCTATAAAAGTGAACGTGAAAAATTTGAAGCAGTAACTAAGAAAATTAAAGAGTATAATGAAAAGGGACAACCTGTTCTTGTAGGTACCGCCTCAATTGAAAAATCTGAACACCTCCATAAGCTTTTAGCAAAAGAAAAAATCCCACACACCGTACTTAATGCAAAACAGCACGAAAAAGAGGGGAAAATCGTTGAAGATGCAGGTCAAAAAGGAGCAGTTACCATTGCTACAAATATGGCAGGACGAGGAGTTGATATTAAACTTACTGACGAAACACTAGCCCTTGGTGGATTAGCAATTATAGGAACTGAACGACATGAATCACGACGAATTGATAACCAACTTCGTGGTCGTTCTGGACGACAAGGGGATGTAGGAGAATCACAATTTTATCTTAGTTTAGAGGACAACCTACTTCGAATCTTTGGTTCTGATAAAATTGCTGGTATCATGGATAGACTTGGTATTGAAGAGGGTGAGCATATCGAATCTGGTATGGTAACACGAGCTGTTGAAAATGCACAGAAAAAAGTAGAATCAATGCACTTTGAATCACGAAAACATATCTTAGAGTATGATGATGTAGCCAATGAACAACGAAAAGTTATCTACAGTTTTAGAAATGACCTTCTAAATGTTGATTATGATATTGAAAGTAAACTGGATGAAAATAGACAAGAGTTTGTTGCAAACCTTTTAGCAGATGCAGAGATTTTAGAGGGTATGCCAGCAGAAGATTATAATTATGACTACATTTCAAATCGACTCAAAGATGATTTACATTTAGTTGTAGAAAAAGAAGAGTTTATATCAAATGATTATGAAAGTTTAGAAGCTAAACTTGTTGAGATTATCAAAGCAGTATATGAAGAAAAAATGTCTATTGCCGCACCAGACCAACGAAGTGAAATTGAGCGAATTATTTACTTACAAATTCTTGATAATGCATGGAAAGAGCACCTATACTCAATGGATACACTAAAAACCGGTATTGGTCTACGAGGTTATAACCAAAAAGACCCACTTGTTGAGTATAAAAAAGAGTCATATAACATGTTTATTGACCTTATTACAAACATTAAAACAGAGATTATCAAAGTACTTTTTACCTTACAATTAAGAAGTAAAGAAGATGAAGAGGCGGAAAAAG
>CAZIES010000177.1:0-3526 GCA_964538295.1 uncultured Arcobacter sp.
AAAAGACCATTTAATAACCCTAAAAAATAGAAACTAAAAAAGCTATTTGAGGATAAAAGTTTTTTAAAAGTTTTTTGATACCAAGACATTTGAGAAATTGAATGTTCAATATTTGTTAGGAATTTTAGTTTCCCAACAAGAGAAAACCCTACTAAAACCATCAAGATTCCAGTTCCAATAAGAAGTAACCCATTTGTCATAGAAGAAAAAGTAACAACACTTCCTACAAAACCAAAAATTGCCCCTAGAATTGTATACGTTGAAATACGTCCAAATGCATATAATAAATGGGAAATACTTTGAGTTGTTTTATTCCATGAGTCATCTACTTTTATTGAAGTGTAAGCTAAAACAATACCTCCACACATACCAACACAGTGTCCAAAAGAGCCTAGAAATGCAATAAGAATAATTGAAAAAAGATTGATGGATTCCATAGTTGCCTTTAAAGTATTAAACCAATTCTATCAAACCAAACCAAATGATACTATAAAAAAAGCTCTACTTTGGTGTTAAAAGTAGAGCTTTTGTATCTTTATTCAAAATAATAAAGTTTGTATATAAATAGGAGGGGTTGATGTTACGATTAAAAGAAGTGTAACATCACACTGTTAATTTAATGTTAAGTTTTTTAACTTATATAAGTTTTTTAACCACAAATTAGCAAATAAAGCCTATAATACGGCAATGATACAATAAAAAGGACAGTAGAAATGAAAATGCTCATGTTTGATATGGACGGTACCCTTATTAATAGTGGTTCAATGATTGCAAACACCATTAACCACGTAAGAGAAAACCTCGGACTATCAATCATGGAAAAAAACTTTATTCTTAAAAGTGTTAATGACCCCAATATCAATGCTGCGGAGTTTTTTTATGGAACAAAACACTTTACAGATGAACAAACCGTTTTATTTGAAGAGTATTACAATAAAAACTGTCTTAATGATTTAGAAATTTATGATGGGATTACTAAACTTCTTGAAGAGTTAAAAAGTGATTTTAACTTAACAGTTGCAACCAATGCTAGCAGTGATTTTGCCAATAAGATGCTTGATCACTTAGAAATAGGTAAATACTTTAAATCTGTTGTAGGATATAACGATGTGGAACAACCAAAACCCCATCCAGAGATGATTTATAAACTTCTTGATAAACACAATATAAAAAAAGAGAACTCCCAACTCATAGGAGATAGTCATAAAGATATTATGGCAGCAAATAATGCAGGAGTTGATTCTGTTTTAGTAAACTGGGGATTTTCTGACCATGAAGAAGATGCTATTGAAACAATTGAAGAGTTACGATTAGCTATTACAACAAAGTTTAACTAACAACTATCTTTTTTAAGTCAAGATGAATAGTAGTACCACCATTTATTGGCTCAATCTTAATAGCAATCCCATGTTTATCACAAAAAGCTTTAACAATATTAAGTCCTAAACCAAAACCATCATTGGCACTATCTTCTTGGTAATATTTATCAAAAACCATAAAAAGGTTTTTGGTATCAATACTTTTTCCACTATTATAAAAACTTAAAACACTGTTATCACAACTTATTTTTACACAGCCCTCTTTTTCATTGTATTTAATAGCATTTGAAATCAGGTTATCAAGTACTTTAACAAAACCATTTTTATCGGTGTTAAGAATAAAATCACTTAAGCTTACCTCTATGGATATATCTTGTTTAATATCCTCAAACTTTTGAAGTGATTCCTCTAAACATTTTTGTAAAGAAAAATGTTGTAACTCAACTTTATCAATCTCTTTTTTAATGGAATACTCCATCTCATCATAAAGTTTAATTAAATTGTCTGCTGCTTTTTTAATACGACGAAGACGCTTTAGACTCTTTTCATCGCTTAAATCTTTCTCTAGCATTTTTGCATTTAAATCGATGGTAGATACAGGAATATTGAGTTCATGAAGGGTCTCTTTAACAGCTTTTTGTAAATTTTCATCACTTTTAAACAGAGGTTCTAATAAAGGCTTAGATAAAAGCAAATACAACCCCAATCCTAAAAAAAGCAAAATAAAAGTAATTAAGAAAAATATCTCTTGGGTAAACTCAAACTTTTCCATTAAAAAGTAGTTAGCAACTAACGTAAAGAGCAGTACAAATAAAACAACAATAGATTGAGAAATAAGAAAATTCTTTTTTTTAGAATTCAACTTTGTACCCTATTCCTTTAACATTTAAAATTCTATCTTTTCCTAAAATCTTTTTTAAATTATTGATATAGACACGAATAGCGCCTTCACTATACTCTTCATCAATACTCCATAAAGTATTAACTATCATCTCTTTTGTAATAATAGCCTGCCGGTTTTCTAAACATAATTCAAAAAGTTGAATTACTTTGATAGGGGTATTTAAATCTACCTTATCTTTTAAAATTCGTCGTGTTAGAGGATTAAATTCTAAGCCATCATGTAACTGTATACTTTGTGTTTGTTTTCCTGAACGCTTTAATAAAGAGTTAATACGTAAAATAAGCTCTTCCATATCCACTGGCTTTGTCAAATAATCATCTGCCCCACATAAAAACCCCTCTTTTAAGGTCTCTTTATCTTTATAAGAAGTTAAATAGATGGTAGGTGTGGTATCCCCTGATTCACGTAAAGATTGTAAAAGTTCTAAGCCTGACATTCCAGGAACATTAATGTCAAGTAAATAAAGATCAAAATTGTTTTCATAGTTTAAATCTAAAGCTTCACTAGAATCTTTTGCAACACTAATATTAAAACCTTCATCCTCTAAAAAGTCTTCTAATGTTTCACAAAAAAGCTCATCATCCTCTAACAATAAAATATTTATCAAATTCATACCTAGTTTTAATTTCTAAAGCAATATTGTAGTATTTTTTCGTTAATTTTGAGTTAATTACTCCCCATAACAAGAGTATCTATCTAAAATTATCTATACTATATAAATTGAATTTAAACAACATTTGCACTATAATAGTCTTATGTTTAAAAAGATTTCAATACCACTATTACTACTTTTATTGGGATACTTTGTCATTTCAGATGACAACATAAAAACGATACTTTCAGGTATTGCTATTTTTATTATTGGTATGAACTTTATGGAAGATGGGTTTAAACTCTTTTCAGGAGGAACCTTAGAAAAACTTCTTGAAAAGTTTACTAGTACCCTTCCAAAAGCTATTTTTACAGGGTTTTTCACAACTTCAATCGTACAAAGTTCATCCTTGGTTTCAGTTATAGTTATCTCCTTTTTATCCGTTGGTTTATTAACTCTTGCACAAGGTATAGGTATTATCTTTGGAGCAAACTTAGGAACAACCACCACCGCATGGTTAGTTACGCTTTTTGGTTTAAAATTAAAAATCTCTAGTTACGCTATGCCTATGATAATTTTTGGGGTAGTTTTTAAATTCTTTAAACTACGTTCCTATAAAGGTCTTGGAAATATTCTATTAGGATTAGGTTTTATTTTCCTTGGTATTGCATATATGAAAGAGGGGTTTGAAACACTTAAAAATGCTATTGA
>CAZIES010000178.1:0-3480 GCA_964538295.1 uncultured Arcobacter sp.
TATCTTGGGTACTATTAGATCAAGCAAAATTAAGTGAAGGTATGGAAATTACTGATGCAGTAGCGTTTGCACAGAGATTAAACCGAATCACAGCAAAAGCTCTGTAAAAAAGAGCTATTTGCACGCATCTTCTGCGTTGGAGGTCAATTTTTAGTCGGTCACATACTTTTAGTATGCTCCCTTATAAAAATTAATCTCCGCCTTGAACCTACATACAACTATCTCTTTTACAGAGCTTTTGTAGGTTTAATTAAAATTAACTATGAATTATTTACTAAAAATCTTTTTTCTTTTTCATAGAAGTTTAGAAAAACTTTTTTAAACTTTTCTCTCATTTCTTTTTCGTTTGGATCTTTCAATTTAGTAGTGTATGATTCCAAATCATCAGTAATTTCTTTATAAAGAAGAATGGGACTTATTTTGATTTTTCCATTATTTACACTCAGTGCTTTATTATATTCATTATGATTATAGTTTATATATACATCATCATGAATCATTCCTGAGTGCATAAGTGAATTCCTAATATTTTGAATTATTTTTTTTAAATCTTTATATTCTGTAAGTTCTGGAAAAATTCTAGCTAGCCCATCTTGTAGAAATTCTGTAGAGTCTTTATCATTGTTTGCTTTTATGGGAATACCATCAATATATCTTTGTATTTTCTCAATATATGAAAATATTCCAAATAGAATAAAGACTGCATTTTTAAATGGTTTATATTTATTATAATTTGTTTGATGGTTATCCTCTTTTATATCATCATAAATTAATGTTAAAATAGGATGAATAATCCATTCTTTTACTTCTTGTTCTAAAACTCTAATCTGGTCTTCTCTGTTATTATGTATATTTAATACTTTTCCATCATTATGTTGATCAATTATCTGTTTTTTTTCAATATCTAACCAGAGTCCTTCACATAAATAAAAGCTTTCATCATATTCAGTCACAATAAATCTCCCATAATTTTTCTTAGTATATTTAATATGCTATAATAAAACAATCAAAAGGTAAACAATGGACAAAGAGTTATTAGAAAAAATTAGAATAGAAAAAGAAAAACTTTTAAAAGATGGATTTAAAATCATTGGAGTATTTGGTTCCTATGCAAAAGGGGAACAAAATAGTGATAGTGATTTGGATTTACTTTATGATATAGAGCCTACCTTTGTTCAGAAATATGGTGGTTTTTCTGCTTTTTCTAAACTTACTGAGATAAAGAATTCTTTACAAATAGCTTTAAATAAAAATGTTGATATTGCTACTATTGATAATCCCTCAAAAACCTTTCAAAAATATGCTTTAAAAGATATAGTATATGTCTAGTTCTTTTGAGAAATTAAATTTTATTCTTGAAAAAATAGATGATATTGAGTCTTTTAAACAGCGTTATAAAACAATTGAAGAGTTATTAAATGATACAATGGGATATGATGCGACATTAATGTGTTTATTACAAATTGGTGAAACACTAAACCAACTAAGAGATGAATTATATGCTTCACAATTACCTATAAAAGGTACTTATGATGTAAGAAA
This sequence comes from uncultured Arcobacter sp., assembly GCA_964538295.1. GTDB lineage: Bacteria > Campylobacterota > Campylobacteria > Campylobacterales > Arcobacteraceae > Arcobacter_A. The sequence goes on from CAZIES010000178.1 coordinate 1,543, forward strand.
TTTTATTGCACATGATTATGAAGGTGTCAATAGAGTAATTATAGAGAATATAATTAGATTAGAACTTCCAAAACTACAAGAAACTATTTTAAGTATAAAAGTTGACCAAAAATAATTAGTCAAGAAAATTGATTAAAACTTTTTAGCCATTTATACTGAATGTGAATTAAATCTTTTTTAGAATTTACTAACTTCTTAATCTAGTTTTACATAAAAATTTTTTTAGAAGTCTGATTACTATCACTATTTGTTATCATACTAGCCATAATACCAGTGATAAAAAATATAAGTACACCGTAGAGGAGATATTTAAATATAGTTTTGACGATTTTCATTATTTACCTTTTTAACCAATAGTATGATTATATATTATTGGCTAAAAAATAAATTGATATAGGTCAGATTTTCTTTGTGGATTAAATAAATTTAGCTGAGACTTCTCTTAAAATGGCATCTGATTCAAAACTTTCTCCGTTGTATTTGATGAGTTTAATTCCTTGTGAGGTAAAAGAGTTTGCTGTGTTTTTACACGCTTTTTTTACAACAATGTAGTCACAGTTTGTAAGTACTCTTCCCATTTTGTTGTGTTGCTCGATGTGGTCTGCATCATCATGGTCATGGTCGCAATCATGTTCTTCTTCAGGATTAGTGTGATCTATATCATTTCTTGGGTTGTTTTTTATCTCTTCTAAATTAAATGAGCGAAACATGCCTGAACCTGACATGGTAAAAATAGCAAACTTTGGTGTATGTCCTGCATTAGGGAAAAATGTTAATGTTTCGTCTTTTACGGGGATAGCAATTTTCATTAGAGTTACCTTTTAATATTTTTGTAAAGTATCTTAACGTTTAAAAGTTAAAATATAGAACTATTTATCTATAAATGTAAAAGTTTAAATTTTTTTCAAGGTAATTTATTTTAGTGGTTATCACGTCCTAGCATCTCAGAAGCTTCCATAACTATCATAAAAGCATTGGGGTCATTTTGTTGGATGATTTCTCTTAAAAGTCCTAGCTTTTTCACATCAACAACAATAAAAATAATAGTTTTGTTTTTTTGACTTTTTAAATCAACACCTTTAACAATACTTCCTTGTTCTCCTAGGTTTTGTGCGATGACTTCACTTAAGAATTCTGCTTTATTTGAAACAATATGCACAACCTTTTTTGATAAAGCACCGGTTAGAACAATATCAATACATCGTGCAGTTACATAAATACTTATTGTACTCCATAAAGCTTTTTCTATATCATCAAATACGTAGATGGAGCTTAGTATGATTAAAAAATCGATAAAAAGTATTACTTGGCTAGGTTTAATTTCACTATTGGCAGCTATTATTTTGGCAATAGTTGTCGTACCACCTGCACTGGCATTTCCTTTTATAATAAACCCAACCCCAAAGCCAATAAAAGCTCCACCAAAAAGGGAAGCCAATAGAATATTATGGGTTATAGCTTGAAGGTTTAAAAAACTAAAAGTATCTATAAAAACAGAAATAAGAATAATTGCAATAATAGTTCTTAGAGCAAAGGATTTACCTAGGTATTTAGTTCCTAGTGCAATAAGGGGTACATTAATAAGGAAGATAATAGTCCCCATAGAAAAATCAGTAAGTTTATGAATCAAAATTGCCATACCCGGTGTTCCACCAGTTGTAAAACTATTGGGTATGAAAAAAAGTACAACACCTAAAGAGATAAAAAGTGTGCCTAATAGAATAAAAAAGTAGTTTTTAAATTTATTTGTTAAAAATTTTTGATTCACTTCTATCCTTTGATTATAAATATCAAAAAAGTATTGTATAAAAAAAATGATTAACACTTAAGTTAAAGGATTATAAGAGTTGTTTTTTTAATTATTTTAATATACAGGAGGTTGTTACTTCTATTTTTGTCACAATGATACTTTTTCATGAGTATAGTTTTTACTATTAG
>CAZIES010000179.1:0-3461 GCA_964538295.1 uncultured Arcobacter sp.
CAGGAGGACTTTGGTATTTAGATGACTCTTCGTATGGGTATGAAAATAAGTTTGCTGTAAATGCAAAAAAACGCGTTGATATTAGTGAAGTTGATTTTGGTTCTTTTGATGTGGTTTTTATTCAAGGGGCAAACCCAGTTGTTAGCGCACCTAATACGCAACGTGTTATAGAAGGCTTAAAAAAGAGTTTTGTCATTTTTTATGGAACGACATTAAATGAGACGAGTGAATATGCCAATATTATTATTCCATCTTCTGATTTCTTAACTAAAAAAGATATTCGACTCTCTTATGGACATGAGTTAAAAGCTATTTCAAATGTAGTTAAAACAAAAGATGAAAATACAATATCAGAATATGAGTTCACACAGTATATGAATAAAGCGTTTGATTTTGAAGTTTTAAAAGATGAAGATGAAATTTTATCTTCCTATATCAAGCATGAAGTAAACCTTGATGATACTTTTATTGATACTTTAGAGTTTATTGAAGATTTAGAAGTTGATAATCTTTATGAAGATAAAGAAGAGGATGAGTATTATTTAGTCACGTCAAAAAGAAAAGAGTCCTTAAATTCCCAATTTGCTTCTGATGATAATGTCTATTTGCATTCAAGTTTAGGATTTAATGATGGGGATGAAGTAACTTTAAGTACGTCTATAGGAAAAGCAAATTTTATTGTCTGTTTAAGTGATGATGTGAAAGATAACTGTGTATTACTGTACTCTGGTAATAAAAAAGGGAATTATTTAACCCCACATAAAAGTGATGAAGCATCATTTTCATCAATGTTTCAAGAGGTATTAGTACGTATTGAATTATCGTAGTCTTTTACAAGAGTATCCTATTGTAAGACAGTTATCCCTGCTTCAATTTATTGCCTATTTTGGAGCGTGGTTTTCTAATGTTGCAATTTATACGATGCTTGTAGAGTTTGGTTCGACTGCTTTTGCTATTTCGGTTGTGACTGCGATGCATCTTTTACCTGCTGTGTTAATCGCTCCAATATCAGGAGCTATTATTGATCGTTTTAAAATTAAAACGTTGATGTTAACGCTTTTGTGTATTGAGTTAACAATGACCTTACTTTTTCTGACGATTAATGATGCTTCTCAACTATGGCTTTTAATGCTTTTTATTTTTATTCGTATGGGTGCAGCATCAATGTTTTTCTCAACGGAGATGTCACTCCTTCCAAAACTAGTATCCGGAAAAGCTTTACAAAAAGCCAATGAAATCCACTCTATTATTTGGTCGTTTACTTATGCTGCTGGTATGGCAGCTAGTGGGGTGATTGTAAATCTGTTTGGGGTGAAAACTTCTATTATTATTGATTCACTTTTTTTTGTGATAGCTATTATTGTTTTTTTCAAAATAGAGTTTAAAGTAGAGATTATTCATACTAAAGAGAAAATTATCACGATGATAAAAGATGGTTTTATTTATATAAAAAACCATAAAATTGTCTTACATCTTATTTTGTTACATTCAAGCGTAGGGCTAACTGCTTTTGATACGTTGGTAACGTTGCTTGCTAAAAATGAGTATAAATATGTGATTGCTGTTCCTCTTGCTATTGGTATAACCAATGCTGTTAGAGCAGCAGCACTCATGATTGGTCCTTTGTTTATAACTAATTGGGTAAATAAAGAGCGATTATTTTACGTTTTTATACTTCAAGGTATTGCGATTATTCTTTGGGGACTTTTTCAGTTTAATTTTTATGTGGCTCTATTTTTTGTCTTTTTTACAGGCTTTCTTACTACAACAATCTGGTCATTTACTTATGCCTTGTTACAAGAACAAGTAGAATCAAAATATCTAGGAAGAGTAATCTCATATAATGATATGATTTTTATGCTCTCAAATGTTATTACGACTTTTTTTATTGGATTAATGGCAAGTTTAACTTCACTGGATATAATAACTATTATTATCGGCTGTGCCTTTTTTGCCGTGGCTATCTATTATAAAAGGATTTTACAATGGATATAGAACAAAAAGTTCTATTACTTGGTATTTATAAAAAGAAAGAAGATGAGACCCTAAATGATGTTCTTATCTCTTTAGAAAACTCTAAAGTTTTTACTCTTAAACAAGGGAAAAAATATCTTAAAGATTTAAAAGCTAATAATTATCTTTTAAACAATGAACTCACCTTAACTGGTATTACTCAAGCGCAACTTGTGGAGAAAGAGTTTAAGATTTAGAAATGTTTCATGAAAAAAACATCTCTAAGTTTATTAAACTTATTCCCATTGTTTTTATTTTAATTACTGCACTTAGTTTTAGTTTTATCTACTTTAATGAAATCAATAGTAAATTTGAAGTTGACAGTAAAAAACTTAAAGAAGAACTCCTTGAACAAAAACAAAAGGCACTTGAAGAGAAGATTGCCTCTTTATATGACTATATAGAGTATAAACGTTCAACTGCAAAGATTTTACAAAATGAGCGTTTAAAACGTCGTATTGATATTGCTTATAATATAACCTCTAATCTTTATAACCGAAAAATTGGTATTGAAAGTGAATCAAAAATTTTACAAGAAATACGTTCTGTTTTAGAAAAGATTCGTTATGAAAATAGTGCAAGCTATGTTATTGTTGACTTAAAAAATAATGAACTTAATAAAATGAATAATATTTATTCTCGAACTTTTAAAGCCTTAAATATAGGGATAATTTATCAAGAAAATAAAGAAGCGATACAAAAAGATTTACAAAGAGATATTTTACAACGTTTAAGTTTGGTACATTTTAAAGATACCAATAGTTATCTCTATGCTATTGATGAAAACTATAAACTTTTACAACATACGAAATATAAAGAAAAAATAGGTAGTGACTTTTCACGACTTCATGAGGAGAAAGAGACCTCTAAACGTATTAAAGCCTTTATTATAGAAAGTCATTTACGTAGTGAGAAAAATAGTATTCGTATGTTGTACGAAAAACCAAATGCGAGTCATAATGCCTTTAAAATTTCAAGCCTAAAATATATAAAAGACTGGGACTGGGTAGTTGTTGGTTCAATTTATGTGAATAATTTAGAACAAAGGGTTCAAGAAATTATTGGAAGTAAAAAAAAGGAGTATAATAAAAGTCTATCACAAACGGTTATTGTTACACTCTTTTTAATATTTGTTGTGAGTATTATTTCATTTTTTATTTCACGAAAAGTTAGTGCTATTTTTAAAGCGTACCAAACGCGTATTGAAGCTCAAAAAAATGCACTTAAAAATATCAATGCAACGTTAGAACAAAAGGTAAAACAAAAAACAAAAGAGTTAGAAAAGTTTAATCAAGAGTTGCAGATGAAAGTTAATGATGAGGTTTTAAAAAATAGACGAAAAGATCAACTTTTGTATCATCAGTCTAAAATGGCATCCATGGGGGAGATGTTAGGTAATATTGCCCATCAATGGAGACAACCTCTAAGTGCTATAAGTACTGTTGCAA
>CAZIES010000180.1:0-3426 GCA_964538295.1 uncultured Arcobacter sp.
GTTTTGCACATCAGCATGATAAAAATACAGTATTAGGTAATATATTCGAAAGTACATTTAGTCAAATTTGGTCTTCTACTATGAAGAAAAAAAGTTTAAATTATATTAACAATAAAATTGATAAAAATAAATGTCAGGCTAATTGTAGACATCACCAAATAAATCAGTATTTGTGGGATATAAAATATCCTAAAATTCAACATAAGAATTTTATTTGAAAAGTAGAGAGTTAAGAAAAGAGGAAAAATGGAAAAAGCAATAATTGTTGGTGGTGGATTTGCAGGGTGTACAATGGCACACCTACTTAAAAAAGAGGGTTTTGATGTAACAATGTATGAAGCAAGCTCTGAGTTAGGAGGAGGATGTCGAACACACTTTTATCATGGTCACCCCTATACGTTTGGACCTCACCATCTGCTTATTGAAAAAGGTGATGAGCGAATCTGGCCCTATTTAAGTCAGTTTTTAACATTACGCGAATTAAAGCACCATACCATGACGTATGTCAGTGATGATGATAGGTTTTATACCTATCCAATTCACAAAGATGAAATTGAAGAGATGCCAGATAGAGATAAAATTCATGAGGAATTAGATAATCGTGGTGAGGTTAGTGAATCAAAAGATTTTGAAGAGTACTGGATAAACTCTGTTGGACCTACCCTGTATGGTAAGTTTGTGGATACCTATTCAAAAAAGATGTGGGACATTAAAAATAATAAAGAGATAGATGAGTTTGGCTTTTCACCAAAAGGGGTAGCCTTAAAAGAGGGTTCTAAACAGTGTTTTGAGGGGACAAAAACCATTGCTTATCCTGTGGAACTTGATGGATATAATAGCTATTTTGATAAAACAACTGAAGGGTGTGAAGTTATTTTTAATACAAAAATTGAGAAATTTGATTTAAACAATAAACGGGTAAAAGTAAATAATCAATGGGAAGAGGCAGATGTGATTATTAATACAGCCTCTTTGGATTTAGTGTTTGATTACTGTTATGGTGAACTGAGATATATCGGAAGAGAGTTTTTAAAGATTATTTTACCCGTTGAACAAATTACCCCAGATCCCTACTATTTCTTACACTATGCAGGGGGTGAACCATATACACGAATCGTTGAGTATAAGCTTATGACAGGGTATAAATCTAAAGATACGCTTATTGGAATTGAGTTTCCATCGCACAAAAATAAGCTTTATCCCTATTTAATTAAGTCAGAAATTGATAAAGCAGAAAAGTATAAAGCTTTGATTCCTGAAGATTGTTATACGCTAGGAAGAATGGGTAAATACCATTATGATAATATGTGTGATGTTATTAATGATAGTTTTGAAATTATTGAAGATATTAGAAAAAGAAGAGGTAAGTAAATGGACTCAACACAACAGTTTGCTCAATCAATACGGCAGCATATATTAGCTATGGCTTTTGCAGCTGGTGGGACACACATTGCTCCATCATTTTCTATTACAGATATTTTAGCAGTACTTTATAATGATATTTTAGAGATTTCTCCTAAACAACCTGATGATGAAAATCGAGATCGATTTGTTTTAAGTAAGGGGCATGCAAGTGCGGCAATTTTTGCAACGTTAGCACTAAAAGAGTTTTTTAAGAAAGAGCATCTAAAGACCTACTGTCAAAATGAATCTATTTTAGGTGGACACCCTGATGTAATAAAGGTGCCTGGTATTGAAGCATCAACAGGTTCCTTAGGACATGGATTTGGAATTGCATGTGGTATGGCATATGCTGCAAAACTCAAAAAACAAGATTATATGACTTACTCTATTGTTGGTGATGGTGAGATTCAAGAGGGCTCTATTTGGGAGACTGCTATGACTGCTTCGCAACTAGAACTTGATAATTTTGTTGGGATTTTAGATTTTAATAAACTACAAGGTATTGACTTTGTTAAAAATGTAACGAAGATTGATACGATGGTTCAACGATGGGAGAGTTTTGGATGGAATGTTCATGAAGTGGATGGGCATGATACAAAAGCACTTAAAGCGTTACTTGTAAAAGTAAAAGAGACTAAAAATGGGAAACCCCATTTTATTTTTGCCCATACCATAAAAGGAAAAGGCTGCAGTTTTATGGAGAGTCAAGTGATTTGGCACTATCGTTTACCCAATGAAGAGGAGCTTGAAATTGCTTGTAAAGAGTTAAATATTGATAATTTGGATGAGGTACTATCATGAGAAATGCATTTGTTGAAGAGTTAACACAATTAGCACAAGAGGATAGTGAAGTTATTGCGATGCTTGCTGATAATGGGATTATTGTTTTTGATGATTATAAAGAGCGTTTCCCAAAACAGTTTGTGAATGTAGGTATTGCGGAGTCAAATTTAATTAGTATGGCTTCAGGTATGGCATCTAGCGGATTAAAACCATTTGTGTATACAATTACACCATTTTTAGCGATGCGACCATTTGAATTTATTCGAAACGATGTATGTTATCAAAATACGAACGTACGTCTCATTGGAATAGGTGCAGGGTTTGCTTATAGTACCCTTGGTCCAACCCATCATGCTATTGAAGATATCGCTTTAATGAATGTTTTACCTAATCTTACTATTTTTTCTCCGGCTGATCCTATTGAAACTAAGAAAGCAACACGTGCAATGCATGAACTTGATGCGCCATCATATCTACGTATTGGTACAGGAAGAAACCCACAAGTGTATAAAGATGAGAACTATGAGTTTGAAGTGGGTAAAGGGGTTGTTTTAAATGAGGGTGCTGATATTACTATTGTTGCAACGGGTACAATTTTGGCGTTGTTGCAAGAAGTCGTTGCAGAGTTAGAAGCTGTAAGTATTGAACTTATTAATATTCATACGATTAAACCTTTCGATAGTGAGTTAGTTCTTAAGAGTGCTAAAAAAACGACCCGTGTATTATCCGTTGAAGAGCATTTTGTTATTGGTGGTTTAGGAAGCATAGTTGGCGATACCTTAGCTGAAAATAGTGTTAATTGTAAATTTAAAAAGCTTGGAGTAAAGGATAAGTTTGTTTCAAGTTATGGAACACTAGACTATTTACGATCTTTGAATGGATTAGATAAAGAGAGTATTAAACAAGATATAGTGGATATGTTAAAATGAAAATATTCTTAACTGGAGCGAATGGTTATTTAGGCCGTATTGCTTTAGAAGAGTTTTCTAAAGTAAGCATAGAGACAATTGCTCTTACACGTACTTTGCAAAATGTGCCAAATGAGTATAAAGAGTTAGAGTATGTTAGTTGGATAGAATATGATTTAAATGTAATAGAAGATGTTCAAATTGAAAACATAGATGTTATTATTCATCTAGCGGCACAATCCTCCACAAATGGTGTGAGTTGTGTTGATTATATGAATGATAATGTTATGGCAACACAAAGTTTAGTGAGTTTTGCAAAACGTAATAAAAT
>CAZIES010000181.1:0-3424 GCA_964538295.1 uncultured Arcobacter sp.
TGGTTATTATCTTTATATTAAAAATAATTTCAAATCACTTAAACTTTAAAGAGAGTAAAGATGTTTGAGTTACACTTTATCATTGCTATTTTTTTAATTTATATGCTTTTTCTTTTTATCATTGCCTATTTTGTAGAAAAGAATAGTACCTCTAAAAAGTTACTCTCTTCTCCTTATATTTATGCCTTATCCCTTGCTATTTATTGTACTGCTTGGACCTATTATGGAAGTGTCGGAAAAGTATCAAGCGGTGGTTTTATTTTTATGGCAGTTTATTTGGGACCAACACTGATTGTGTTTTTATGGCCTATTATTTTACGTCGTATGATTAAAATTAAAGAGATTTATAAAGTTACAAGTTTAGCCGATTTAATCTCTGCACGTTACGATAAATCAATGTTTATTGGTGCTTTTGTTAGCTTTGGTGCCATTGCAGGAATTATTCCCTATATCTCTATACAACTTAAAGCTATTATTCAATCCATTGATATTTTACTTATTAAAGAAGAACAAACCACCTATAATAACAGTGCAGATGATGTGGGAATTTTAATTGTTATTCTTATGGCATTTTTTACAATTATTTTTGGGCTACGTAAACTTGACCCATCTGAGCGTCATTTTGGTATCGTTTTTATTGTTGCCATTGAGTCAGTTATCAAGCTCTTTGCTCTTTTGATTATTGGAATTTTTGTCTCTTATTTTGTCTTTGATGATATAGAATCAATTCTTACTTTAGCAGCTCAAAATGAGATTTTTAAACATCTATCTACCAACAACAATGGTATAGATTATTCAAATTGGATTAGTATTACTATTCTTTCTATGTTTGCAGTTATGTTTTTGCCTCGACAATTTCATATTAGTGTTGTTGAAAACTCCAATGTTAATCATATCAAAACAGCCATGTGGGTCTTTCCTTTATACCTTTTTTTGATTACTCTTTTTACCATACCAATTGCTTTAGGAGGTAGCTTACTTGATATTGACCATACACTTAATGACTTTTATGTTTTAACAATACCTATGAGCCTAGAGCAACCTATCCTTTCGATGATTGCTTTTATTGGTGGTTTTTCAGCTTCTACTAGTATGATTATGGTAACTTCAATGGCAATGGCCATTATGGTCAGTAACTATTTAGTTTTACCTTTACTTGAGCTAAGCCCACATTTTAACTTTTTAAAACGTCGATTACTGCTTACGCGTTGGGTTATTGTAACACTTCTTATATCACTAAGCTACGTCTTTTACCTTTTTGTTTCGAAGGATAACTTAATCGTCAATATAGGCTTAATTTCCTTTACCGCTATTTTACAGTTTGCTCCTGTTATTATTGGTGGGCTTTTTTGGGAAAAAGCCAATAAATATGGAGCGATTACTGCTTTAATGAGTGGTTTTTTTATTTGGTTTTATACCCTTATTATTCCTCAATTTGTTAAAAGTGAATGGATAGCAAATGATATTGTCAACGAAGGTCTTTTTGGGTTAGCTCTTTTAAAACCAACACAACTCTTTGGTCTTTCTGAATTTGCTTCTATTCCCCATGCTGTTTTTTGGACAATGTTTTTTAATATTGGAAGCTTTATTATTGTCTCTTTAATAAAGCACAGTAGCGAACAAGAACAAAAAATTGCCAATGACTTTGTCCATATTCTACAAGAAAAAGAGCACTTACAACTGCATAAAGAGCTCGAAGAGACTATTAATATCAAAGAAAAAATGCATCTTTTTGAAAATATTCTTAATCAATATTTAAATCCCATTAAAACAACACTCACCCTCAAAAAAATAAATAAGAGATTTGAATTAGAAAATAAAGAGACAATAAATATCTTAGAATTATCAAAAATCTATAGCTATATTGAAAGAGTTCTTTCAGGAACATTAGGAACAGCAGGAGCACACAATGCCTTGAAAAAAAGTGAGATTTTTAGTGAAGATGAATCTACTGAACTTTCAAACCTTTATGCAAACATATTAAAAAAGATGAAAATTTCACCAGAAGAGTTTAGTAAAAAAATCAACTATTTTGAAGAGAAGGAGAAACTACTTAAAGAACACTATGAACAACTCAAAGAAAAAATTATAGAAAGGGATAATGAAATCAGTGCTCGTAAAACTGCAGAAGATGAAATACGAGAACTAAATGAGACGCTAGAACATAAAGTTGAAGATAGAACTAAACAACTACGTAATATTAATGTTAAACTCAATCAATCAATGATTGAACTTAAAAAAACACAAGACAATTTAATTGAAGCAGAAAAAATGGCAAGTTTAGGAGAACTCGTGGCAGGAGTTGCCCATGAAATCAATACACCAGTTGGTTCTTCTCTTACAGGTATTACTTACTTTAACTCCTTATCACAAGATATTTCAAAACTCTATAAAGAGGATAATCTTAGCCAAGAAGATTTTGAAAACTTTCTAAAAAAATCAAAAGAATTAGCAAAAAGTATCAATATCAATTTAGAAAAAACAGCCAAACTAGTCAGCAGTTTCAAACAAGTTGCAGTAGATCAATCAAGCGATGATAAACGTGATTTTAATATGTGTGAATATATTGATGAAATTTTACTTAGCCTTAATAACATCACTAAAAAAACGAGAATTAAAATAGAAAAACAGTGTCCAAACCATCTAAGTATCCAAAGTTACCCTGGTGTCTTTTCTCAAGTTCTTACAAACTTTATTATTAATACCACTATCCATGCTTATGATAAAAAAGAAAAAGGAAAAATAGAAATTATCATTAACGATAAAGAAACAGATATTGAATTGATTTACAAAGATTATGGAAAAGGTATCAAAGAAGAAAACTTAGCCAAGGTTTTTAATCCATTTTTTACAACCAATCGTGAAAGTGGTGGAAGTGGTTTAGGGTTGAGTATTATTTATAACCTAATTACTACAAAACTTCATGGAACTATCAAATGTGAAAGCCGTGTCAATGAAGGAACAACATTTATTATTCACTTTCCAAAAGAGTAAACTTAAAATATCAACGATTATTATATTTAAATTATAAACAATGACTTTCAAATTAAAAAAATTTTATTTAATTTTTAAAAGTTTAAATATAGTCTCTTTCTACTCTCTCTTATTTTGTTTAAAAAAAGTAGAAAGCATACTAAGTTTATCTAAAATATTTTGTACCATATGGATAGCAGTTATTACACTCATAGTCTAAACAGACACATCGTGTATCTACTCTAGGAAAAGCATCATTATGCTTTACACCATGAGAATGGTGTCCATAACGAGAAACATCATAAGTACTATAATGATGTCCGTGACAACCTGATAATACTAAAATAGCAACTACTCCTAAGAAAGCTTTAAATAATTTTTTCATTCCGTTCCTTATATAACTAAATAGCCTATATTATATAAAAAAACAGTATCATTTTACTTTCTTTAT
>CAZIES010000182.1:0-3421 GCA_964538295.1 uncultured Arcobacter sp.
CTTTAATTTACAAAAAAAAATATGAAACTGCATATAAAATTGTAAGTAATCACGCTTTAACAGAAGGCCCAGAGTACGCTGAAGCTGAATGGATGAGTGGATGGATAGCATTAAGTTTTTTAAAAGATCCTATTCTAGCTGAAAATCATTTTACAAATTTTTATAATAACGTTGGTTACCCAATAAGCTTATCTAGAGGTGCTTATTGGCTAGGTAGAACATATGAAAAAATTGGAAAAAAAGAATTAGCTAATGAATGGTATGCTGAAGCATCAAAATATTTAACAACATATTATGGTCAACTTTCACACTTAAAAATTAACCCAAATACAGAAATACAATTAAATGGACTTATGGAAGTCGATAAAAATTATGCAGAAAAGTTTTATAAAAAAGACGTAGTTAAAGTAGTACATTTATTAGATGAACTAAATAAAGATAAATATACAAAACATTTATTAAGAGGCCTAGCAAATGATAATGTTTTATTGGGTAGTGAGGTTTTGGCTGCAAAATTAGCTACTGATATATCAAGATTTGATTTTGCGATTCAAATTGCAAAAATCGCATCATATGAAAAAAGATTTCATAATAAATATAATTATCCAGTTATAAGTACTCCAAAAATTATAAATGGTAGAAAAATTCCTGAATCTGCATTTATATTATCTATAATCAGGCAAGAAAGTGAATTTGACACAAGTGCTTATAGCCGTGCTGGTGCCAAAGGATTAATGCAATTAATGACCTACACTGCTAGAGTTGTGGCAAAGCAAGCTAAATTACCATATTCAAAATCAAAGCTAACTACAGATCCTGAATACAATGTAAATCTTGGTTCTCATTATATAGCTGGACTAATACTTGAATATGAAGGTTCGTATCCTTTTGCCATCGCAGCTTATAATGCTGGACCAAAAAGGGTTAGATATTGGAAAAAAATAAATAAAAATCCACAAAAAGGTAAAATTGATTATGTTGATTGGATTGAGCTAATTAAATTTAAAGAAACTAGAAATTACGTTCAGAGAGTTTTAGAAAATTATAACGTTTACAGATACATGCTTGAACAAAAACCAATAAAATTAAAAGATTTTTTTAAAAACGATCCACTCTATTAATGGCGGAAAGGGAGGGATTCGAACCCTCGGTACATCTTTCGACGCACGACGAGTTAGCAACCCGTTGGTTTAAACCAGCTCACCCACCTTTCCGTTGATTACTGTGTAACTTGAAATCATTGAATATTCAATATTAATCAAGTAATTTTGTGCAAATTATGAAAAACAAATACTCCATATTTTCTCTAATTAAGAATGCTTTTAGTTATCATGAAAATTGGCAAAGAGCTTGGAGAGATCCTGAACCAAAAAAAGAATATGATGCAATTATTATTGGTGGTGGAGGTCACGGATTAGCTACAGCATTTTATCTAGCAAAAAAACACAACATGACAAATATTGCAGTTGTTGAAAAAGGATGGATTGGTGGAGGTAATACTGGAAGAAACACAACTATTATTAGATCAAATTATCTGTGGGATGCTAGTGCTGGATTATATGACCATGCTTTAAAAATTTGGGAAAGTTTATCTCAAGAATTAAATTATAATGTCATGTTTAGTCAAAGAGGAGTGATGAATTTAGCTCATAACCTCCAAGATGTAAGAGATTTAAAAAGAAGAACACACGCAAATAGATTAAATGGTATTGATGCTGTTTGGTTAAATACTGAAGAAGTTAAAAATTTTTGCCCAATAATTAATACATCACCGGACATTAGATACCCAGTTTTAGGAGGAACTTTGCAGAGAAGAGCTGGGACAGCTAGACATGATGCTGTTGCCTGGGGTTATGCACGTGGTGCTGATGCCATGGGTGTTGATATTATTCAAAATTGTGAAGTTAAAGGAATTAAAAGAAATGGAGATAGTGTTGAGGGTATAGAAACAACAAAAGGATTCATAAAAACAAAAAAAATTGGAGTTGTTGCCGCTGGACATTCTAGTGTCATTGCTAAAATGGTAGATATAAAACTACCCTTGGAGAGCAAACCTTTACAAGCATTAGTATCTGAACCTGTCAAACCAATTATAGATACTGTAGTTATGTCAAATGCAGTTCATGCTTACATTAGCCAATCTGATAAAGGTGAATTAGTTATAGGTGCAGGAACAGATGCTTACATATCTTACACTCAAAGAGGAAGTCATGATGTTGTTGAAGGAACTTTAAAAGCTATATTAGAGCTCTACCCTATTTTCAGTAGAATGAAAATGTTAAGACAATGGGGCGGAATTGTAGATATTTGTCCAGACGCAAGTCCTATAATTAGTAAAACACACATTAAAGGATTATATTTTAATTGTGGCTGGGGAACTGGAGGATTTAAAGCTACACCAGGTTCGGGTGATTTATTTGCACACACTATTGCTAACGATGAACCTCATAAACTAAATGATGATTTTAATATTAATAGATTTGTAAGTGGTAATCTTGTTGATGAACATGGAGCAGCTGCTGTAGCACACTGATGTTTTTAATTAATTGTCCATATTGTGGTGAAAGAGATCAAAGTGAATTTTCTGCTGGAGGAGAAGCGCATATTGTAAGACCAAAACAACCAACTGAATTAAGTGATGACCAATGGGCTGAATTTTTATTTATGAGAAAAAATATTAAGGGTGTTCAATTAGAGAGATGGAATCATGCGCACGGATGTAGAAAGTGGTTTAATATAGTTAGAGATACATCCAACGATAAAATTCATGCTGTATACAAAATGGGTGAAAAACCTCCTATAACATAATGAACAAAAATTTAAGAATAACAAATAGCAAGTTTATTGATCAAACATCTAGAATATCTTTTAAATTTAATGGTAAAACTTTATATGGATTTAGGGGTGATACTTTAGCGTCAGCTTTATTAGCAAACGATATTCATCTTGTTGGAAGAAGTTTTAAATATCACCGTCCAAGAGGAATAATGACTTGCGGTTCTGAAGAACCTAATGGAATTGTTCAAGTGGGAAATGACTCATCTATGACTGAGCCCAATACAAGAGCAACTGAAATAGAATTATATGAAGGTTTAGAAGCTACAAGCCAAAATTGTTGGCCGAGTGTTAACTTTGACGTAGGTGCAATAAATAATTTTTTTTCCCTTTTTATACCTGCAGCCTTTTATTACAAAACATTCATGTGGCCTGCTAGTTTTTGGAAAAAATATGAATACTTTATTAGAAAATCTGCAGGTCTTGGTAGATCTCCAACAAAACCTGATAAAGATATTTATGATCATAGGTATTTACACTGTGATGTTTTGGTAGTTGGAGGAGGTATATCAGGAATTATTGCTGCTAAGTTAGCTGCTCAGAATAACTTAAATACAGTTTTAATAGATGACAAAAATAACTTGGG
>CAZIES010000183.1:0-2069 GCA_964538295.1 uncultured Arcobacter sp.
GGCAAAAGGTGAGAGTTGGTGTTTTTGATTCAGGCTTAGGTGGTTTGACAATTGTTCAAGCCATTACTAAAGTCTTTAAAGGTGCAGAGATTTTTTATATTGCTGATACGAAGTTTGCTCCTTATGGTCAAAAAACCCATGAACAGGTTTTAAATCATAGTTTGGATATTACAAACTATTTATTAAAGATGCACCAAATTGATGCTTTAATTGTTGCTTGTAATACAGCAACCTCTGCTGCAATTGCATATTTAAGAGAAGTATTTCCAGAACTAATTGTTATTGGTACAGAACCTGGTATTAAACCCGCTTTAGAGTTAACAACAAGTG
The DNA here is from genome assembly GCA_964538295.1 of uncultured Arcobacter sp. GTDB lineage: Bacteria > Campylobacterota > Campylobacteria > Campylobacterales > Arcobacteraceae > Arcobacter_A. Next base: position 331 of record CAZIES010000183.1, read on the forward strand.
GAAAAGTGGGTGTCTTAGCAACACCTGCAACCTTACAAGGGAATAAGTATCAAGTACTAGCAAATGATTTAGCGTGTAATAATCAGGTGGAGTTTATCGAACAAGCATGTCCTGGTTTAGTAGAGCAGATTGAAAATGGGCATACTCAAGAAGAAAAAACAGTCTCTATGTTACATGATTGGTTAAAACCAATGCATGAAAAAGAGGTTGATACCATTGTATTGGGATGTACACATTACCCATTGGTTAGTAAAATAATTAAAGAGATAATGGGTGCACAGATTAATTTAATAGAGACAGGAACTGCTATTGCAGAACGTCTTAAGAGTTTGAGTTTGAAGCATGGGCATACAAATGATGGGCATCTGAAAATTAATGTCTACTCAACAGGAAAAATAAATAGAGATATGGTAAACGAGATATTAGAAACATGGGAAGATGGTGGAAAGATTATGGTTAGGAGTAATGATTAATGAATGAAGAGGTAAAAGTATTAGCGTTAAAGTATCGACCTAAACGGTTTGAAGATTTAGTTGGACAAGCAACTATCTCTCAAACATTATCATTGGCATTGGACTCTAATCGACTCTCCCATGCGTATTTGTTTTCAGGTTTAAGAGGAAGTGGAAAGACTTCAACGGCACGTATTATGGCAAAGGCATTTTTATGTACACAAGGACCTACATCTAAACCGTGTGAAGTGTGTGAAAATTGTCAAAGTGCAAATAGTAATCGACACTTGGATATTATTGAAATGGATGCAGCCTCAAATCGTGGTATTGATGATATTAAAGATTTAATTGAACACACTAAATATAAACCAAGCTCTGCACGGTTTAAAGTCTTTATCATCGATGAGGTGCATATGCTAACAACCCAAGCGTTTAATGCCCTTCTTAAAACTTTAGAAGAGCCTCCTGGTTTTGTTAAGTTTATTTTAGCAACTACAGATCCGTTAAAATTGCCTGCAACCATTCTTTCAAGAACCCAACACTTTAGGTTTAAACGAATTGCCAATAAAGATGTGTTACATCACTTAACTCATATTTTAAATGAAGAGCACATTGAGTTTGAAACAGATGCTTTAGATATTATTACCCGAAGTGGTCAAGGAAGTTTAAGAGATACCTTAACGTTACTTGATCAAGCAATTATCTTTTCAAAAGGTAAAGTAACAACAACAGCTGTTGTGGATATGCTAGGACTGATTGATCCAAAGTTTATGGAGTCTATTTTTGATACGGTATTAAGTGCAAGTGATACAACGGCTATTGTTCATGAGTTAGAAGATTATGAAGCGGGACAAGTTTGTGATGAGATGACAATTTATCTTAAACAAAAAATGTTAGAGCGTGATCCAAAGTTTGATGTACTTTTATTTGATCGTTTTTTTAGAATTATTGCTGATGCTAAACATTTACTGGCACTAAATTCAGACCCTATGTTTGTCATCATCTTAATGTTATCAAAAATGAGTGAAGCAACAAATCTTAAAACAATTGAAGAAGTGATTAATGAGGTGGAAGCTTTAGAAGTAAAGGAGTCAATACGTACTTGTGATGCGTCATTAACTCATGCTATTGAGCCAAAAACAGTTATAGAACACTCCCATGAAGTAGATACTACAGTGGTGTCTCAAACAGCTCAAGAGGTATACCATGATACGTCAGTAAAAACAAATGTAGCTGAACAAAATGGTGTGGCAATTAGTGAACAAACTGTTGATATTCAAGAGACAA
>CAZIES010000183.1:2169-3389 GCA_964538295.1 uncultured Arcobacter sp.
CAAGAGACAACCATTGTAAATAATACAGAGCCTACACCTGAACTATCAAGTGAGGCAACAGTTACTTTAACTGCGCAAACCTCTATGCAAGAATCAGTCAAAGTGGCACCTTTTGTAGAAGAGAGTATTGAATCAATACCTTCAAACCCTTTTGAGACGCCTTTTGATATACCTGCCACAACACCTGAGGTTCAAGAGGTTCAAAGTAGCGTTGCACAAGATATGATGACACAAATTCCTACACAAACTGTTGAACAAATGGCACAAGAACAGAGTGTTGAAACTTCAAGTCATACTCAAATTCATCAAGATATTGTGTCAACTCCCCCCGTTATGGAATCAAAACCAGTCGTTCAAGAACAAACATCAACTGAACCAGTTGTTTCAGGACCAAAGCCAGAAGTGGAAACACAAAGTTTACCTGACCCAAATAAAGATAAATTTGAATTAGTCATCAATCGAGTCTATGATAGAGATATTGAGCTTGGGGAAGCCTTTGAAGATAACTTCATCTATAAAGCTTTTGAAAATAATGAGTTACAAATAGACTCTTATGCTCAAGGAGACACTCGAAAGTTTTTACTGAAACACTATGGGATTATCAAAACCTTTTTCTATGATGTTTATGGACATGGAATTGAGTTGAAATTTTTTACACAAGAGCGTGAAAAAAAGTCTGATGAGGTCGTTTCTAAAGTACAGCCTCACGAAATAAATGTACAAGAAAATGAAGAGCAAAATAGTGTTCAAGAAGCTGCAAATAATAATGAAGCAGGTTCAATGATAGAGGATATTGAAGTGGGTTCAGGTTGTGTTGCAGATATGCAAAAAACAGCAAATCCAACCCCTTCACAACAAGAGTTACAGATGCAAGACATCTTAAACTCACCCATGTTAAATAAAGCAAAAGAGTTATTTGACATTAAAAAAATTACGGTTAAAACCAAGACATAAAATATTGACGAAGATTAATTTTTTATTAATGCTAAAGTGATAAAATATTTGATTTTTAAATAAATAGGAGAGTATATGTTTTTTAAACTATTGTTAGCAAGTACACTGTTTAGTTCAGTAGTGTTTGCAAATGCAGTTGATGATGCGATTATTAAATTTGAAAAGAAGCGATTTTCAAAAAATAGCCAGATTGAAGTTAAAGATGTAAAAATTAATATGAAAAAAGAGATGCCATTATCAGGTTGGCATGGTTATATTATTGATGT
>CAZIES010000184.1:0-3328 GCA_964538295.1 uncultured Arcobacter sp.
AGCTTTATATTTTGCTTTGTAATTATAAACACTATGACATTTGTTATCACTCAAAAAAGTTTGGATTTTTGATTCATTAGTAGAACCAAGATAAACAATCGCACCAATAGCAATAATAAAAGGGGATAAAAAGACCAATATTAAAATGAAAACGTTTACCTTTTTTTGTTTATTGTACTGCACTCTTTATAAAGGATATGTTTAATAATTATTCACAAAAGATATTTAAGTTGCTTTCAACTAAAATATGCAAAATATTTTAAGGAATTTTATGTATAAAGAAATCGTCAATATGACTTTTTTACCTGTATTTGAAAATAAAGAAGCAATTATTAAAGCCGTACTTGTACCACTCATGTGTATTATAGTACTCACAAAAGTAGCAGTACTAAATCATGGAAACATGAGTATTACAGTTAGTTCTAATATCATCATTCTACTACTTAATGTATTCATCGCAATTAGTGTTCATCGTATCTTACTTCTTGGAAAAGGAAGTGTTCCTTTATGGGGAGTTAGTCGCATCAGAAAACGAGAAGTTGTTTTCATACTCACCTCCATTCTAATCGCACTTATCGTTGCTGCTATTATGGCAGTTGGTATTGCCGCACTTGCTATGAAACTTCCAAATATTATTGCTCTACCTATCATGTTAGTTGCGAGTATTGTTGCACTTATTACTTTTAGTAGGCTTAGCCTTGTTTTACCTTCAATAGCAATCAATGAACCTTTAACATTAAAAGAAGCATGGAATTGCACAAAAAACTATAAACAACTCACTTTTTTTACAATTATCTTTTTCCCCTTAGCCATTACCTTAGTTGTAGGTGTAATTTATACCATTATTATCAAATTCCTAATAGGTATCATTTCTGTGCATTTTGATATCTTTTTTCCCGTATTGGATGTATTTTTGACCGTCTTTATGGTAAGTGCCCTATCGGCAACCTACCAATTTATAAAAGAGAAAGAGCCTCAAGCTTTCCCACCTTCTACACATACATATGAAGACGTATTTTTAAATAATATTCATGAAAAACAAGAACCAGAAGAGATAGAAGAAGTACAAAACAGTATCAACAACCAAGAAAATCAAACCCAAAACAGTGAAATCATCATTGCCTTAAACAACGAAGAGTTCACCGTTAACTTACAAGAGTTCCCAGTTAGTTTTAACAGTATTAAACAAGAACTTATCAAGCAGTATGAAAATGAAGGTTTAAGCAATATCGTTGTGGACAAAGAAGATAGCTGGATAGCCAAACATCCTGAAAATGAAGAGATGTATATTGCTCTACAAGAAAATCCTGATGGTTTCGATATTGAATTTATGAATGTAAAAGAAGTGGATTTAAATGAAGGTATGCGAGAAAGCACACCAAAAGGAAAAAAACAAGAGGATTAAGAACAAACCCTCTTGTTTTGACTATTCTACTCGACTGTTAACCGTCTCTTGGAAAAGTTTAGCTTGCTCTAACTTTCCAAAATAGACACGAGGTTCCGCTTCACTAAGTTCAAGTTCTTTGTTATGTAAAATAACAATATGCCCCACCTGCTCTGCTGATGAGATATCTTTATAGAAAAACTCCCTGTTATCAGCAAAATCTAAAAAGAAGAAATCATCAATTAAAACAACCTTTTCTTTACACGCAGCTTTGTATTCTGAACGATAAAGTACAACGTTCTCACATCCATGTGTTTTAAAATAGTTATTGAGATTTGTTTCGTTTGTGTTAATCTTCCAGTATATACTACCAACAGCGAGTACTACCACAAGTAAAAATTTTAAAAATTGCATTTGTATCCTTTAAAAAAATTTTGAATATAGTAGCAAAATTTTGTATAAAATAGTTGAAAGTGGTAGAGTGATTTTTTGATTATCTTTTAATATGGAAATCCCATTCTTCCTTTTTCAATACCATAATCATTCATTAAACTCTGTACTCTAGTAAACCATCCATTTGATTCATCGGTAAAGCTTAAAATATAACTCATTACAATAATTGTATTATAAAGATAACGTCTCTTACTTGGGTTTAAGTTATTTTTTAACTCTTGAGGGTACTTAGGTAATATAAAATCCAATGACATTCTTCTATTCCAAAGTCTAGAATGATGAGCAGATATATTTCTCACTATAGTTAAATGATGTAAAAATGAAGAAAGTACTTTTTCATCCAAACCATAATATTTAGCTATTTTTTGCTTATCTTGTCTATGCTTAATATTATCAAACCAATTTGAAATTTGTCCTAATGTCATCAGTTCAACACTAGACCATATAGGTGGAAGTTTTTCTTTATACTTATTTTTAAAGTGTGCAATATAGATTTCATGACTTCTATTAACTTCACTTTTTAACTTCATAACTGTTTGTGCATACTTTATAGGACATTGAAATAGTTCAGGAAGTAAATGAAAATGTGAACCATACCTTTCAGACAAAATATGTGCAAAACGTGTTCTAATTGAAACTTCTATTCTTTCAATTGCTTCTAAAAATAATAATCTTAATTTTCTGTCAAAGATGTAAATATCCAAAACTTTTTCAAAAGAAGTATTTTCATTAAATAAATGTTCTTTATGATCTTTTTCAAAAATCAACCAATATCCACTTAAACGATAATAATTTATATTTTCTAAATGTTTTTTAGCTTTTTCTTCATCATCAAAGATCATACCTCTATTTTTTAACTTATCTATTTGTTCTTGAAATTGTAAAAAAGGTTTTTCATAGGATGGTTTATAGTGAGTCTTCAAAGAGTAACTCCTCGGGGTGAGCATTGTAAAGAGGCTTGAGGAGTGTTGTTACTGAAATAGTAACTTAAATTTTCTTTATATGTACTTAACATCATAGATTACTCTGTTATTTTATTTCATATAATTATACTAAAGTTACATAAAATTGTATTTGAATAACTACTCAAAAGTAAAAAGTTTTTCCTTTTAATATAAAGATATGACGAAAGATTTGTATTATCTTAAGTCTACTTTTCAACTAAGTTGTAAAGTGCTTCAATTTCCTCTGCCCAAATCTCCTCATCTATCGTCTCCAACACCATCGGAATATCATCCATTCTTTCATCATTCATAATAAACTTAAAAGCATCCCAACCAATTTTCCCAACACCTAAAGAATCATGTCTATCAACACGGCTTCCTAGTTCTGGTTTACTATCATTTAAGTGCATTCCCATGAGGTACTCACGTCCAACAATTTTGTCAAAATCAGCCCAGGTTTTATCGTAGGCTTCTTTTGTTCGAATATCATATCCTGCAGTAAACATATGGCAGGTATCAATACATACTCCAACGCGAGACTTATCTT
>CAZIES010000185.1:0-1679 GCA_964538295.1 uncultured Arcobacter sp.
GTAACGCTTTTTTCTTGGGCAACAGTTACAAAAACTTTGAGTAAATTTGAGTCCATATCACTTTTCCTTATATCACTTATCATGATTTAATATTTGACATTCCATCATTTTTAGTGATATTATACCACATTCCAAACGAATTTGGAGATGAAAGGTAATAGATGAATAGACTTTTTGATAGAAATGATAACTTAGCCATTTTAATAGCGGGTATTTTAGCGCTTATTATTGGAGTAGGAGTAGCTCGTTTTGTGTTTACTTCACTTCTTCCTCCCATGCTAGAAGAACGACTTGATGTTACTTTTGCAGGGATTTTAGCTTCGGTTAACTTTGCAGGGTACTTAGCGGGTTCAATTTTTGCTATCTTTATAAAAGATATTAATGCTAAGGTAAAATATTTTCGAATTGGAATTGTCATTTGTCTATTAACTACAATAGTTTTAGGAACAACAAACAATGATATGTTGTGGCTCGTTTCAAGGGTACTTGCTGGTTTTGGCGCGGCTATGGCATTGGTTGTAGGTTCTGCTATTGTAATGAGTAAGTTAAAGATGGAGAGTAAAACCAAAGCGATGGGGATCCATTTCTCCGGTATTGGATTTTCTGTATTAGTAACAGATATTATTGTACGAATTGTTTTTGCTTTTGATGGCTCATGGCAGTTTGCCTGGATAGTCTTAACCCTTTTTGGAATGGTAGCCTCTATTTATGTTGTCTATATATTATGTTTTGATGAGGTGCAAAAAACCGCTTCGGTTACCCATAAGTTTGATAAGAAGCTTTTTACCCCCTTTGTGATTATTCTAATTATTGCCTATTTTACTGAAGGGGTAGGATTTGTAGTACAAGGAACTTTTTTACCTGATATTATTAACTCTTTAGAAGGTTTAGAAGGGTATGGAGGCTATACTTGGACACTGGTTGGGTTAGCAGCTATTCCTTCTTGTATTATTTGGATGAATCTTGCCCATAAATATGGAAGTGTAAATATTATTATGATTGTGATGTTTTTACAAGTGATTGGTATTATGATACCCGCGCTAACAAATAATATTTATTTAAATCTACTTTCAGGGGTGTTATATGGTGGAACCTTTGTTGGTTTGGTAGCACTGTTTATGAGTTTAGGTGGACGATTGGCTGGAAATAATCCTGTGATTTTAATGGGGGCATTAACAACTTCATATGGAATAGGGCAAGTAAGTGCTCCCTTGTATTCTGTTGCTTTGATTGAGAAGTTTGCAAACTATGATTATGCCTTGTTTTTAACGGCATTTATTGTTAGTGCAGGAATTGTATTATTGATGTTAACAAAAGTGTTGAAATTAAATGTAGAGGAATGAATTTAAAAGAAATTAAAAATGTAAGGAGAAGCATAATGTATGCAGTTATATTTGAAGTAAAAGTAAAACCAGAAGGAAAGGAGCAGTATTTAGCAATTGCTGCAAAGCTCAAAGAGCAATTAGTCAAAATGGAGGGATTTATCTCAATAGAAAGATTTACCTCATTAGTTGAAGAGGGTAAGATTCTTTCACTATCATTTTGGGAAAGTAAAGAAGCTATTGCCACTTGGAAAGCCAATATGGATCATATGCAAGCACAACAAAAAGGGCGACAAGAACTTTTTGCAGATTATCGTATCCGAATAGCCGAGGTTTTTAAAGACTACACAATGGAGA
>CAZIES010000185.1:1779-3256 GCA_964538295.1 uncultured Arcobacter sp.
ACATGTGCACCAATACTCATAACCCCTTTAAGTTTAATATTGGGGCAAGTCTCATTTATAGTTTTATAAATTTCAATGGCTTCATTAGGGCTTACACCTGTTTTAGTCTCTTCATTTGCAGAATTAATTTGAAGAAGACAATTCATTGTTCTATCTTTTGCTTCAAGTTTTTTGTTAAGTTCTTGGGCTAACTCTAAGCTATCAAGAGAGTGCATCAAAGTTGGTTTTAAATCAATAAGATTATTGATTTTGTTTTTTTGAAGACGACCAACAAAGTGCCACTCTAAGGGCAACTCTTCTAGGGTATTCATTTTTTCTTTTAAATCTTGGACTTTATTTTCCCCGTAAGCTCGTTGACCTGCACTATAAAGTGTCGCTATATCTTCACTTTGTGAATATTTTGAAATACCAATAATCTTTACAATGTGATGCTCTGAGATACGAAGTCGTGCCCCTTCAACTTTTGAAATTACTTTATCTAAGTTTTTTACTGCTAATTGTTTTGTTAACATTTTTTAAATATCCTATCCAAATAATCGATTAATATCGTTGTAAATTCCAAGTAACATAAGTGATCCTAAAATAACCCATCCTGAAATGGTTAAAATCATAAAGACCCTATCACTTGGTTTTCGTCTAAAAATCATTTCATAGAGGTTAAACATAATATGCCCACCATCAAGTGCAGGAATAGGTAGTAAGTTTAATACTCCTAAGTTCACTGAAATAAGTGCAGTGATAGCAAAAAGTGCGACAATAGAGGACTCACTTGCATCAGAAATTACTTTTCCGATTGTAATCACTCCTCCAATTTCACTACTAGGAATAACCCCTTCTAGAAGTTTTTGAACCCCTTTAAAAATCATTTTTGAGGATTCTATTGTTTTATCCCAAGCATAACCAAAACTCTCCATAAAGCTATAGTGCATGGTGATAATTTTAGGCGCTGGTGCAATACCAATCATACGTTTTCGAATGTTTTCTTTAAAGATATTTTGAGCATCAGACATATGTGGACGAATCACTTTTGCTTGAATTTTACCATCTCTTTTTACATAAAACTTTAGTGCCCCTTTTGATTCTCTGATTGTTTTACCAATCTCGTTCCATGTTTTTATCTCTTGGTTATTGATTCGAATAATTTCATCACCTACCATAAGCCCCGCTTTTTGTGCCGGTGAGTCTGGTATTACTTTACCAATATTGGGTGCTAATTCGTTTGAACCCATTAAGGCAATAGCAAAGTATAAAATTGCAGCTAAAATAAAGTTAGCAAAAGGACCAGCAAATAAAATAACAATACGTTGCCATGGTTTTTTGGTATTGTATGAATCTCCACCATCTTCAACAAGACCTGGTTTGGTATCATCTTGCCCTTTCATCTTGACATAACCACCTAAAGGAATCAGTGCAAACTGCCAAGTGGTACCACGCCATTGTTTAGAATAGAGTTGTTTTCCAAAACCAATAGAGAAAA
>CAZIES010000186.1:0-3233 GCA_964538295.1 uncultured Arcobacter sp.
CTCATTCTTTTTCTCCTTTATAATATTAATTGTAATAATTAATATCATTTAATATTTAAAAAAAAGAGGTTAATCCTCTTTTTTTAACTCGTATCCTAGTCCAATGAAAACAAGTAGTAGCAGTAATACTAAAATGATTTCATTTGTATAATCTTCTTTAGGTTCCTTTTGTTTTACTTTTTCTAGTTTCTGTCCTTTTACTTTTGGTTTTGAAGCTTGAACTTGCATCTTTTTTTGAAAATTCTTGTCAAAGTTTGTATTTTTAGCAACTTTTTTTAATGATGCTAATCCAAAGCCTAAATCAGCTTTTTGTTTAAAATCATTAAAATCTAAGTTATAAGATTTTACTTTGAAATCTTTCTCTAACTCTTTATAGAGTTCTAGTAGTTTTTTGATTGTTTTTTCATCGGCTTGCCAATATCCTTTTCGATAAGCTTCAACCATTTTTTCAGTGATTTGGGCTAATGAATCAGGATTGTTTTTAGTAAACCACTCTTTTAAGTCTAAATCATATTTATCATCAATATAGACTTCCACAAATTCATTCCATTGATCATCTCTAACAACATCAGGATCAACAACTTGCCAACCCCAAAAGTTTTTAACAACATCAAGAACGCCTGTTGTTCCACTGTATCCTTCTTCTTTCATAGCTTTAATCCATTTTGGGTGAAAGTATCGACTTCTGAGTTCTTGACTCATGAATTCTGCAGTGGTTTGAAGTTTTGCGTTATTCGGGTCTCTTAAATTTGAAATATAGGTTTTAGGACTCGTACCATCAAGTTTTCTAATCGCCAGTGAAATTGCACCAAAATAACCATATGGATCATCTGATGTTAAAAGACCATAAAGGTTAGAGGTTCTTGAAAATACAACACTTTGTGTTCCTGATAGGTTTTTTGCATATAAATCAACACCAGGGATTTTTTCATTCCAATACTTGGTATCACTTCCAAAGTAGTAACCTCGCGTTTCAAAGTAGTTATCCGTTAATCTTTTTTCATCATCCCATTTATCAGTATCGTCAATTTCTGCAATACCTGAACCATAAGAACCTGTCTTATTTGAGAAGATTCTTATTGTTGAGAGTCGTTGTACTTCGTCATCTTTTAAGCCTTGGGCTTCTAATTGTGCTTTTATTTTAAGAGTATTATCTCTTAGGTGGTTATTTTCTTCTTTAAGTTGTGAAACTTTTTCTACTGCTTTAGCTAGTACTAGCATTGCTTGAGGAAAAGTATCTCGATAAAGTCCGGTTACAGAAATAACCGTATCAACTCTTGGACGTTTGAGTTGACTATAAGGAATAATTTCAACACCTTCAATGGTTCCTTTACTTACTTTTGATGCATGTCTTATCATCTTTTTTGGTTTTTGAAGCCATGATTCTGGCGTTAAGCTTAATAAGAATTCAATTCGTTGAATGGTTACAAGTTTTGCAACCCATGCTCCTAAATCTTCACCAATATAGTTTTGTAGAAATTGTTTTACGATATTTTGAATAAAACTATTTGAAATTCCTGTTTCATTCCAAACAGGTTTTACTCCCATGGCATAAAGAATTTGAGATTCTAAAACTCCATGATGTCGCATTGTCTCTAAAGACCAGAGATTAAAGGTGAGTTTTGTAGGATATGCTCCATGCTCTTTATAGTAGTTTTCAATAAAGCTTTGCATTAACTTTTTCCCTGTTTCATAGGCAGCTTTAGTGGGTACTTTATTAGGATCAAACCCATACATATTTTTCCCAGTTGGTACTGATTTTGGATTTCGTATTGGGTCTCCTCCAATTCCAGATTGGATGTATTCTCCTTCTAATGCGCGTAAAAGGTTTTTTGTCTCTGCATTCGTTTTAAAGTTATTGATATACTCTTTTGCTACTTCAAGATATGGGAGTAACTCTTTGTTTTGTAAATCTTGCGGACTATTAGTTTCAATGGCATAATTTTTTATAAAGGCATAGGCTTTTGATTTTTTGATATCTTTATAATCTTTTGAGAAATAGAGTTCCCCATCTGCTTTTTTTAGGAAATCTTTCCCTAACATTTGCATAACCGTTGTGATTAAATACTCTTCTTTTGGTATCGTTCCAAAGGTGTGCATACCTAAAGGTTGCGCTGAACCACTCATCCCTAAAATATAATCCTCAATTTTTGATAAGTACGCTTCAAAGTTATTTGTAATTTGGTCTTGTGTGAATTCAACATCTTTATGCATGCTTAACTTGATGGTTAAATCTGTTATTTGTTCTTTTAGTTTTGCTTGAAGCATTCCTTCATCAACGCTTTTATATTGATTGATATAATCCATAATCTCACCAACCTCTTTATAGGTTCCAGAGATACTAAAAGGTGGCGTTTGGTGAGATATAAGAGTTCCTCTACCTCTTCTTTTTACTTGCATGGCTTCAGCAACATTATTGGTAATATAAGGATAAACAACAACCAAGTCTCCTAAAGGTAGTAAGGCTGAGTCATAAATTGATAATCCTCTCTCTTTCCCTGGCATCCACTCTTGTGTTCCGTGAGTTCCTAGGTGTACCAGAGCATCTGCCTTATATTTATCTTTTAGGTATAAATAAGAGGCTAAGTATGAGTGGTTTACCGGTATTTTTTGATTGTGCCATAATGACCTGTCTTCATCTTTTAGTTTTTTTAATTTTAAACCAATTTTGTCAACACGTTCACTTCGTCTTGGCTGAGGTAAAATGACAAGATTTCCTAGTTTAATTCTTGGAATCAAGAAATATTTTTTTCCATTAACTCTGGTTATCATTTTAGAGTATCGTGGGCTTTTCCATGTTTTATTGATAAGCTTTTGAGTGCTTAGTGGTAGACTTCTAAAATACTTGATATATTTATCATAAGGGTATAAATCGGCAACATTATCTTTTAACATCTGTTGGTCGTGGCCTTTTTCATAATAGGCTTTTAAAGATTTAGTTGCTTCTGTTTCAAACCATTTAGAGTCTTTTAGTTGGGTTGTATAGCCTTTTTTTTGCATGTTTTTTAAAAGCAGCTCAAGGGATTCGGGGGTATTTAAAAATGATGCTCCCATGTTGTTGATTCCACTAGGGTAGTTGTAGTACATAATGGCAACTTTTTTATCTTTGTTGCCTTTTTGTTTAAGCTTAGAGATATTTATCGCTTTATTTGCTAATGAATGAAGTTGTGGTTTGATGGATTGAAGTTTTTTTGTTTTTTCACTTTGAGAGGCAACAATTAAACCATCTGTAT
>CAZIES010000187.1:0-3214 GCA_964538295.1 uncultured Arcobacter sp.
CAATATTGCAAAATAGGACTATTTTACACCTATTTTGCATATGCTCAGTAATTGCATCGTTACTTATATATACAATTAAAGTATAAGCGTGTAGTTAATTGTTTTTATACATTATATATAGATGATAAAGTTGGTATTGGCTATAATCTCAAAATTTTATAAAGAGGATTTTTTTTGCTTTTGTATCAGCCAATCAATGGATATTGCTATAATAGTGATACTCACTTTTTACACCATTTTATATTACAATCATTAATGATATTTAAAAATGTCAAGGGTGATTTATTGGATATTGGTAGTGGTAGTGGCATATTAGGACTATTGGTTGCAAGAGACAATCCAAGATTAGCCCTACATCAGTGTGAAGTACAAAAAAGTTTTCAAGAGCTATCATCTCGTAATGCAAAAAATAATCACATAGCAACACAACTTTATAAGGGTAAGTATCAAGAGATTAATTTTGACAAGCAGTTTGATATGTGTGTCTCTAATCCTCCCTTTTATCATGGCAGTGTTATTAAAAGTGATAATGAAAATATTAAAATAGCGCGTTATAATGACTCACTTCCTTTGGAGCTGTTTATTGCTAAAACAGCCCAAGTTTTAAAAAGTGATGGGAAGTTTTTTTTCTGTTATGATGTTAAGCAAATTAACGATATTATGATTTTATTAAATAAGTATAAGTTTAATATTGAAGCGTTACAATTTGTTCATCCTAATAAAAATAAAGAGGCAACGTTAGTTTTAGTCTATGCACGAAAAAACTCAAAATCACTAACCAAAGTATTACCTGCTCTGTATGTTTTTGAAGAAGGTGAGTTTACACAAGAGGTACAAGCGATATATGCGCACTCTGCAACACATAGTATTAAAGTAGAGTTATCATGAGTCTAATTACCCAAGAGGGCTTCCCTTATGCTTTTGAATCAAGTGCCTGTGAAGCTTGTGAAGGAAACTGTTGTATTGGTGAATCAGGCTATATTTGGATAAATAAAGCTGAAATTGTAAAACTAGCTTCTTTATTAAATCTAACTGTTGAAGAAGTTGGACTAAAATATTTAATGAAAGTAGGGTATAAGTACTCTATAAAAGAGAGACAATTAAGTGCTGATAATTATGCCTGTGTTTTTTTTGATTTAGAAAAAAAGCAGTGTTCTATTTATGAAGCACGACCAAGCCAGTGTCGTACGTTTCCATTTTGGAACTATTTTAAAGAAAATATAAATGAGGTAAAAGAAGAGTGTCCAGCTATACGCGACTTATAATTGTTTTTTTATTGTTAATGTCATCTTTATTTGCCAACAGTGATAAAAAAGTGTTTCCTCGAGAAGATTTATATATTGTTTATGCCTTAGAGTATGAACGACAAGGCGATCTTAATGAAGCACGAAAACTCTATTTGGAACTTTTTGAAAAAAGTGACAAAGATGAATATTTAGTTAAATATCTAAAAATGTCACTATCGCTTAAGTATTTTAAAGATGTTAAAAGAGTAGCTTCAAAAAACCTGCATAAGGCAACTCGTGAGTATGAGACGGTACTTCGTGTTTATTGCGTCGCACTTTTAAATTTAAAAGAGTATGACCAAGCGTTGAGTTTAGGAAAAGAGTTAGTCCAAAAGTACAATAATGCTATTAATTATGATGTGGTAGCTAATATCTATTTTGTTAAACAAAACTATAAAAAAGCCCAAGAGTATTTTGAGAGTGCGTATAGTTTAAGTAAAAATTCTACGTCATTGTTTAATTTAGTCAATATTTTATATGCCTATTTAGATAAAAAAGAGGATGCAATAGCGTATTTAGAGACCCATGTTCGTGTTTTTGGATGTGACTATTTAGTCTGTACGAAACTGCTTTCTTTTTATCAAGAACAAAACAATATCGAAGGTGCTATCTCAGTGCTTAAACGAGCCTATGGTGAGTTTAAAGAGCAAGAACAGTATCATTTGATGGATAAAATTTATAATGTATTGATTGCTTACTTAGAGAAACAAGATATTAATAAAGCGATAGCTTTTTTAGAGAAAGAACAAATCGATGATATTAAACTACTCTCCCTTTACCGTCGTACCAATCAAGGGGACAAAGCCTTAGTCTTAATACGAAAACTTTATAAGCAAAGTGGTAACATTGAGCTTTTAGCACAAATCGCCATTTTAGAATTTGAAAGTGCTGACGATAAAAGAAAAGTGTTAAGTAGTGTTATCAAAAAGTTTGAGGATGTACTGATGGTTTTAGATAATCATGTTTATCAAAATTACTTAGGCTATATCTTAATTGATTATGATTTAGATGTTAAGCGAGGTTTGGGACTTGTGAACCAAGCTTTAGAAAAAGCACCTAACAATGCAGCGTATATAGACTCCCTTGCTTGGGGACAATATAAACTCAAAGATTGTAAAAATGCTATTTTAAATATGAAAAAAGTAATAAATGATGTTGGTTTAACCGACGATGAGATAAAATCCCATTGGAAGAAAATTAAGGAGTGTGGTAAATAATTTACCCATTCAATAAATAATATTAAAAGAATTTAAGAAGTACCAAGGAAGAAATTATATGATTTTAGATGAGATAAATAGGCGAACATTAGAAGATGTTGAAAAAAGAAAAAAAGAGTATTCGCTTGATTGGTTAGGAAGAAGTCTTTCAGCTAACCCGTTTGCACCAAGAGATGTTAAACCTTATTTAACTGCAACAAAAGAAGAACCGATTCGTATTATTGCAGAAGTAAAAAAAGCAAGCCCATCTAAGGGTGTGATAAAAGAGGATTTTGATCCATTACTAATTGCACAAGAGTATAGTGCTAATGGAGCCAATGCTATTTCAGTACTAACAGAACCTCACTGGTTCCAAGGAAACTTAGAGTATTTAACACAGATTCGACGCTATGTTCCAACACCACTTTTACGAAAAGATTTTATTTTAGATAAGTATCAAATTGTTGAAGCCTTAGTGTATGGGGCGGATTTTATTTTATTGATTGCAAAAAGTTTAAGTACCAAAGCGTTAAAAGAGTTATATGAATACGCACTACACTTAGGATTAGAAGTCCTTGTAGAGATTCATGACAAAGAAGACTTAACTAAAGCGATGAAATGTGGAGCACATATTATTGGTATCAACCACAGAAACTTAGAAACCATGGAAATGGATATGACCATGTGTGATCAGCTAATCCCAATGATTCCAAATGGAAAAATCATTGTAGC
>CAZIES010000188.1:0-3196 GCA_964538295.1 uncultured Arcobacter sp.
AGCATCGACATCTTTTATTAACTCTAAAGTTTTAACAATATCCATATTTAAAGTTTTATACCCTTCAAGCATATTTTGAGTGATATCTTTACCTTCATTTGCTTTATGCGTTGCCGTTTCAACAATATTTTTAATTTCACTTGCTGCTTCAGCACTTCTTGAAGCAAGATTTCGTACTTCTTGTGCAACTACAGCAAATCCCTTTCCTGCCTCACCTGCTGTTGCCGCTTCAACTGCTGCATTTAAAGAGAGTATATTTGTTTGAAATGCAATTTGATCAATAACAATAATTGCTTCGTTGATTGAACCGACTTGCTCATTTATTTCATCCATTGAGGTCATTGTATTGATTGCTAACTCTTCACCACTATTAGCTGAATCAGTAACTTTTGAAGCATATTTTGCCATTTGAGATACATTATCCGAGTTATTAATTATGGTACTTGTAATTTCTTCAAGTGCAGCAGCTGTCTCTTCTAAAGAAGCCGCTGCTTCATTTGAAGAATTAGTTAAGTTATCAACATTAGCAGTTAGTGTATTTGCACTATTTTGAAGGGTTAAACCATTTCTTTTACTTTTTATTAAATCATTTGTTATTGTTTCACCTAATGTATTTATCCCATCAATGAGGTTTTCAATAACACCCTCTTTATTATTTTTATCAACAATAGGACGATAATCAAGATTAATATATGAGATTAATACCTCTTCAATATTTTTCAATATCTGATTAAGACTAACAACCATATCATTCAAAATATTTTTAAGTTCATTGAGTGCAGGATTTGCAGATACTGTTAAAATTTTACCTTCAATATACCCTTTATTGATTCTGTCAGATATTAATATTGTTTCATCAATTAACTCTCTATCTTTTATAATATTATCTTTTGTTTTAGTAATATTTTCATTAACTTTTTGTGCCATTTTCCCAAACTCATCAGAATCATTATTGTCAATAAGTTCAACGTCGTCTATTTTATAATTTAAAAAATCAAAGAAATGTTCAAGTCCATCAGTAAAATTATCTAAAGATAGTGAAATTTTCTTAGAAATAACAAAGCCAAGTGATATAGCAATAAACAGTGCAATTATTGAACCAAGTAAAGTTAAAAACAGTCCATTATATACATTATCTTTAATCTTATTTGTGTTGTTAATAAGGTTAATAGATAGTTGATTATCCACTGTTTTTAGTTTATTGATTTTACCTGTTATTTGAGAAAACCAATATTCAGGTTTACTTGAAAAAGAGCCATTTAACATACTTTTTCTAATTTTAATGACTTCATCAATATCATTTCCAACCATTGTTTTTTTATAAAACTCTATTGATGCAGCATTTGCTAAATCCAAATAATTCCCCATATAAACATTTTGAGCCGTTATAAGGTTTGTAAACTTTGTTTTCATTCCTTTACCAAAATTACCTCGTCCCAAGGTATTTGCGCCTACTGCTCTTTCAATTCCGGCTCTCTCTTTTGAAAGTAAAAAATTTGCATAAGCTAATATCTCTCTTGATATTTGGGCATCATTAGACAATTTTGCAATCAATTTAACATTATTTAATATTAATGCATTCATTTTTGTATAGTAGCCAATAGCTTTACTCGTAGCTATTTTTAATTGGTTAACTTGAGGACGTATTTCACTTAAGCCTTCAAACTTTTCAATTGTTTTATCAATATTATTTTTAAATGCCACTGGATAGATACTAAAATCTATTGTTTTACTATAAGACTTAAATTCATCGTAGTTTTTATTACTCAATTCCCTTTGATTTGGAAGTTTATCTTTAAACTTATTACCTTTACTTCCAATATATCCTGCTGTCATACCTCTTTCTTTTTGGGTCTCATGAACAAGTCTTGATATTTTTTGAGACAGTATCGTAAGCGTTTCAATTTTTTGCATAGATTTATACTTGTCATAATAGTTAAAAGATTGTAGACTTGCAAAAACGATTAATCCTATAATGGGGAAAACCAGAATTAAAAAAAGTTTTGTTTTTAATGAAATATTACTTAAGAATGACATATTAAATCCTTATATATTTATAATAAATAATAAAAAGGTTTATCTAAAACCACCAATATATCACTTTATTTCGTTATAATGTAAGAATAATTTATAAGAAATAACCTTATAATAATTATAACTGAATTAAGATTAGTAAACTACAAAAATATGATAACGACAAAATATTTTCTTAAATTTTAGTATAATATATTGTAAGATAAGAAACTTATAAAATAACTATCAAAAGATTATTCATAAGTAATATTTAAGAATTGGAAGTAATGATTTTCAATATTTTAAAGCCTATAAAGCTACTATTTTTTAGCATCATTTTTAAGAGACTATGTACTATAATTCCGATTATGAAACCTATTACTCTTGCATTTATTTTATCAATTGCACTTCATTTGCTCGCTTTTTATACACTTAAAGAGAAAAAACTTGAAGAGTATAGTGACAAACCTTCTAGTTCTAAAAAGATAAATCAATCAAAAATACATTTTGTCAAACTTCAACACAAAGCTCCTGCTCAAAAAAATATACAAAAAAAGTTCAAAAAATCTGTTCCAAAAAAAGAATTAATAAAACCTAAAAAACAAAAAAAGTTAAAAGAATACAAAAAAGTTCAAAAAATAGTTAAAAAAAGTAAACGAAAAATTATCAAAAAAACGCTAAAAAAGATTCAACGTAAACCTATTGAAAAAGTCGAAGCCACGCCCAACTATCAAAAAATGAACCCTACTAAATTGCAAAAAAGAACCTTGGATGAGTTTTTAGCTGCACCGGTTTTAGATATGAAATTACTTGATGAAGTAACACAGAGTTATTTAAAGCTTTATGGAGAAGAGTATAACTCCTTTACAAAAATACAAAAAGTCTATTTACAAAATAACCTCAAAGATATTGGAAGAATTACACAAAAATATCTAAGCATGCCACGTATTGCCATACAATTAAGTTTACGTGGTCATCATATGAATATTGTTGAGTTTATACTCCATCCAAATGGTGATATATCACATCTTAAAATCACAAGAGGTTCTGAATATACTTTTTTTGATAAAGAGACCTTAGAGACTATAGAAGTTGCCTATAAAGATTACCCACGTCCCACTGAAGCCACTAAAATTAAAATATATGTTAAATAGCTACTCAATAGAGGTAAAAATGAAAAAAA
>CAZIES010000189.1:0-3192 GCA_964538295.1 uncultured Arcobacter sp.
GCAATAAAACATAACTTTTTATTTTCCAAAAATTTAGCATTATAATATTGATGATCACCTGCAGCATAAGGGTAAGGAACAAATAGTGTTGGTAAAGAATTAGCAGCTAACTCCCAAAGAGTTGAAGCTCCTGCACGGCTTACTGCAAAATCTGCCTTTGCCATTTTTTTAGAGATATCATCAGTAAAATCAAAAACATCTACTTCCATACCTAACTTATCATACTCATTTTGTACACGTTCAAAATCACTTTTCCCCGTTTGATGAATGATATTAATACCGCGAAGTTTTAAGTCATGCGCCACACTTAATGCAAAATCATTTATTGCTTTTGCTCCTTGCGAGCCTCCTAAAAAAATAATCGTTTTAACTTCATCTCTTAATCGTCCATTATCAAAGAATTCTATGTTTACAGGATAATCTCTTACCACAGAATTAGCATCATAAGAAGAAAAAAGTGCTGTTGCAAAACGAGAGGTAAGACGATTAAGTCGTCCCATATGAGAGTTTTGTTCATGAATATAAAGGTTACAGCCACCTGTTAATATAGCAGCAAACGTTGCAGGTGCAGCAGAAAAACCACCTACAGAAATAACTGTTTTAACTTCCATTTTTTCAAACAGGTCAATGCATCGTTGCATCTCTTTAAATATCTGCCAAAGGGATTTTAGTTTGCCCCAGAAATTTTTGTTAACCACCCCTTTTGTATCAAGAAAAATAGCTTTTTTAAGATGAAAATCTCGTTCAAACCACGCTCTATCTTGTCCATTTTTACTCCCTATAAAAATAGGATTGTTTCCTCGTGAGTGAAACTCTTCAACAAACTCTTTTGCAACTTTAAGATGACCCCCTGTACCGCCACCTGTTATAACAACACTACCTTTCATTTGTAACCTTTTTAACCTTCTCTTTTTTTGCAACTTGACTAATGGAGAGCACTAATCCCAATGAAATACCAAGACTAAGCATTGAGGAACCTCCATAACTTAAAAATGGAACGGCAATACCTTTAATAGGAATCATACCGGATATTCCATATGAATTAATTAAAAAAGCAATAATAATCATCAAACCTATACCTAAACTAAAAAGATGATAAATTGGATTTTCAACCCGTTTACTAATACGAAATATTTTCCAAATAATCATAAAAACAATCAAGGTTATACAAACAAAACCAACAAAGCCCAACTCTTCAGTAATACCTGCTAATACAAAATCGGTATGCACTTCTGATAAAAATCCAAGCTTAAGTTTTCCATAGGAAATACCTGTACCAAATAATCCTCCATGATGGATAGCATTTAAAGAGTGTCCCACTTGATAAGGCTCTGGTAACTCTTGGATACGTAAATAAGCATCTGCCCAATCGGGAAGAATTCCTAAAATTTTATCTTGATTCATTGCCCACCACGAATAGATACGCTGTATTCTATGAGGTGCAGCTAAAATTAATGAGATAAATCCAATAACTGCCGTTGTACCTAAAAAAAGAAATATTTTAAAAGATCTGTTTGCAAATACCAACAAAATAAATAAAATAGCACCTAATAGAACAACTTGCCCTAAATCTTTTTGTAAAAATGCCACAATAAATACCACAAGGAAAAATGCAACAAAATATGGGGACAAAAGAAGAAGTTCATCTTTTAAGTGAAGTTTCTTAGGCTGTTCTAATACCCGGCGTTGAAAAGACCACGCGAGAAAATAGATAAATCCTATTTTAAAAAACTCAACGGGAGAGAGGGAAAAGCCTGGTAATCGAATCCACCGTTTAGCCCCACCTGTTTCAGTAACTAATGAAGCTGGTAAAAATGGCATAACAATCATTAAAAGTAAAAAAACGATAAAAAGAGTCATCCCAACTTTTCCTATAAGTTTATCAGGATGAATATGGGCTAAGGTAAACATTACAAGAATCGAAAAAATACCCACTAAAGATTGACGTAAAAAAAAATGGAACTGATTAAAATTATGGTACTCAACGGTATAAATCGTTAAAGAGTAGGAAAAAATAATTCCCACGGTAATCAACATTGAAGCTAAAATAAAAAGCAAATAATCAGGTTGAGAAGATTGTTGATTGGCTTTAAACATATTTTTGATAAAATTCATATCTTATTATATAGAATTATGGATAAAGATGTCTTCAAAAAACCCTAATAAAATAAACAGAGTTAAAAAAATCTTCATACTGTTAATCTTTATCTCCTTAGCCCTACTTATTCTATTCTCCTCAATTTTTATAACAGTAGCTAAAAAAAGAGATTTACCTCGACTTCAAAGTAGTAAAAAAGAGTTAGCAGTTAGAGGACATATCATAAGTAAAGATAACTTTAAAATTGCCAGCTCTAAAAAACTCTATAAGGCAACGATTGATACGCGTTATTTAGATAAAGATAAAAAAGAACTTTTTATTAAACTATTTTCCATTTATAGTAACCTTCCTACAAATGTCATTCGAAAAAAAGTAAATAAATCTATGAAAAAACCAGGTTCATTAGTCCTATCATATAATATTGATTCACGTAGTGCTAAAAACTTAAAAGAGCTAGGTTTTAAACTTAGACGTCTTAAGGTCTTTAAAGCACGAAAAGTAGATGGAGGTAAAATCTTAAGAGGATTAAGTATTGTTGAAAGTGGTGAAAAGAGAAAATACTCTTACAATACAGCACTCACTCCAGTAGTTGGCTATATCACTAAATTTGAAAATAAACTAGGTAAAACAAAAGTAAAAGGAATCAAAGGCTTAGAAAGAAGTTATAATAACCTTCTCAATGAAGCAAGTGATGGTGTATTAAAAGGAAACCGAGATGTTCTTTCCTATATCTCATTTAATAAACAATCCATTATTAAAAACCGTGAAGATGGTGCAAATTTAGTACTTAATATACCATTAAAACTACAAAAAAATATTGAACTTATTTTAGACAAACACAAAAAAAAGTTGAGTGCTGATGAAATTATGGTCTCTATTATGGAGAGTAAAACAGGTAAAATCATTACCCTAGCAACGTCGAACCGATTTAATCCAGAACACATAAAAAAGGAAGATATTCCTTCTTTGAATGTTAACGCCATTGAGTACCAATTTGAACCAGGTTCTATTATGAAACCTGTTGCCATTGCACTAGCCATGGATAAAAACCGTATCAAAAAAAATGAACTTTTTAAAGCCTATAATAAAGAGGG
>CAZIES010000190.1:0-3188 GCA_964538295.1 uncultured Arcobacter sp.
TTGAACCAGTTGAATCAATCAGTACAGGCTCACTTGGACTTGACCTTGCTCTTGGTGTTGGAGGTATTCCAAAAGGAAGAGTTGTTGAAATCTATGGACCTGAATCTTCAGGTAAGACAACTTTAACATTACATGCTATTGCAGAGTGTCAAAAAGCAGGTGGTGTTTGTGCCTTTATTGATGCAGAACATGCCCTTGATGTTGTTTACGCGAAAGCTTTAGGAGTTGATATTGATAACTTACTTGTATCTCAACCTGACTATGGAGAACAAGCGCTAGAGATTCTAGAGACGGTTGTACGAAGTGGTGCTGTTGATTTAGTCGTTGTGGATTCAGTTGCAGCATTAACACCAAAAGTTGAAATTGATGGAGATATGGATGATATGCAAGTGGGTGTTCAAGCACGTCTTATGTCTAAAGCATTACGTAAAATCACAGGTATTTTAAATAAAATGAATACCACGGTAATCTTTATTAACCAAATTCGTATGAAAATTGGTATGACAGGATATGGAAGCCCAGAGACAACAACAGGGGGAAATGCTCTTAAATTTTACTCTTCAGTACGACTTGATATTAGACGAATTGCCACACTCAAACAAGCAGAAAACTCTATTGGTAATCGTGTTAAAGTTAAAGTTGTCAAAAATAAAGTCGCTCCTCCTTTTAAACAAGCTGAATTTGACATTATGTTTGGAGAAGGTATCTCTAAAATGGGTGAGTTAATTGATTATGGAGTAAAACTTGATATTGTTGACAAAGCAGGAGCTTGGTTTAGCTACAAAGATGCAAAAGTAGGTCAAGGAAAAGAAAACTCGAAAGTCTTTTTAAGAGACAACCCTGAAATTGCCCAAGAGATTGAAGGTAAAATTTTAGAAGCAATGGGTGTAAGCGGTGATGAATTTATGCCAATTGATGACAGCGAGGAGTAATATGCTCCTTGCGTTTCATGGATAACTTATCTTAAAATAATTTATCCCTTGTTATACCATTCATGTTCTATGGTATCTCTATGCTTTGGTAAATCATTGGTATCTAACCGGGGTAATACAAATCTATTTTGTACTAAATTTTTTGCAACATTACGTTCAACGGTAAAAGCAGCTTTGCACCCTCTGTTTTCCAAAATCTCAATAGACTTTGCATCATATCCTCCATAGGGATAACATGCTGTCCATTGTTCCATATTAACACCATGTTTTTTCATAAAATTCAAAGATTTATTTAAATCCTCCTCTAATGCTTCTTTTGTGATGTGATTCCACCAGTAATGGTCATATCCATGACATCCAATATGCATTCCACTAGCAACTAATGACTTAACTTGCTGCGCATTTAAATAAAGCTCTTTTGCAAAAGTAGCTTCATCTTCATGAACAATATTATTAAAAAACTTATTCACTATCTTGTGTCGTAATTTTTCAGGAAGTTCATACTGAAGCATATGCTTAAAAAAAATAATCTCCTTAGAATCAAATACCCCTTTTTTGGCTAATCTCTTAAAATAGTCATCAAAGCTACTTAAATTATACTCTTTTTGATAAAACTCGATATCATATTTAAGTTGTTGAACTAACTTTTTTGAATCACTCTCTTTAGCTAAAATAAAATGTATCTTATTTGGATCAAGAACATGATTCTCTATAATTGTTTTTGTAGGAATATAAAAGCTACCTTGAAGATTCTCTTCTTTTAAAAAATCTGCTACTTTATAATGATCTATGTAGCCATCGTCAAATGTTAAAAGTACCGCTTTAGAAGGAAGTTTCGTACTATTTTCTAAATGGTCAATCAACTCTTCCATCGTAATAAAGTTATAATGTTTTTTCAAATAGAAAACCTGCTCTTGAAACAATTTAAAATCTAAACCTTTAATATTAGGATAAGCAGAATTTTTCAAATCTCTTACATAATGATACATTATAGTAGTAAGACTATTCATTATCTTTCTTTAAAGTAGGTCTATCAAAATCTGTATCTTGCTTTGTGATGTAGAGCTTACTAAAATCATAAAATGATACTTCATCTTCTTTATACCAATAGATTAACGATGTTGTTAGTGGCTCTCTTAATTCAATTGGCTGAAACAAATGAGGTAATTTAAAAAACTTATGATCTAATGTTGATAACCAACCATCTTTTATAAAATGACTATTTAAAGAACTACTTGTCGAAAAAAAATCAATCACATCAATATATTTTTGTTCTGCTTTTTCAATAATAAAATCCAAACCTGCACTAAAATCTTGTTCATCTCCGTAAAAATCGATAATATGCATTATTGTTAAACCATTTGAAGCCTCTTCTGCTCTAGTAGCTACCAATACCCCTTTTCCAGAACAATTTTCATTAAAAATCACATTTAATTCATAATTGAAAGTTGGATGTTCTAAATATCTCCAAGCAATATAATCATACGATCGTGAAAACATATTATTACTTTTAGAAAAATTATTAAATACTTGATTAATATTCAATCGATTGGCTTCTTTAACGATATAAGGAGTTTTAACTCTCTTCTCATAGAGTTTTGTAACCTTTTTTGCTAACGGTTCATATTCAGCTGATCCTTCAACTTTCTGCCAATCAATTACTTTAATATACCTTGGAATAGCACTTAAATATTTAAAACCTTTTCTCAAATAAACAGGTAACGCTGCATCAGTAATACCCATTCCAACTAATATATCATATTTATTCATTAAATAATCAATAATCTTTGGACCAACACCCTTATTTCTAAATTCAGGTTTTACTATCCATGTTGTAAGTTCACCTGCATCTATCTCTTTTCCATTTAAATAAAAAGGTCTTTTATTAACTCCCATAACCCCTATAATATCATCTTTGAAAACAGCAATACAGCAATGATCTAAATTTTCTTGAGAAGGAACACTAATAAATTGCCAACGATAAAACTTACTATCTCCTAATGCGATTGGTCTCTTCCACTCATTTTTATAAAACTCAATAACTTTATTACTACTAATATTTAATTCAGCTGGCATCCCTACATTAATCATACGCAAACTCCTAATAACTTAATCATCTATTTTATTCTATTTAACATAATGATTTTTTCTCTTCTTTTTTGCATCTTTTCGATTCCTATGTCATTATACAATTGTAACAATAATCCTATAAAACATCTGCTTATAATGGTGAAAAATCATATGAAAGATGCATTT
>CAZIES010000191.1:0-3184 GCA_964538295.1 uncultured Arcobacter sp.
TGATATCCAGGCTATTTTTTTTACTAAAAATTTGATACTTTACCATAAAATGAGCTTCAAAAGTACCAAGTTTACATATGTTCTTTACATATGCTCAAAAAAGAAATATAAATGCATCTTATGAATTAAAGTAGCCTTCAAGTTAGATATTCTATCATAAGTAATGCCAATAAATTAGTTAGGGGAAAAGAATGCTAGATACAGAAGAAGCCTATTACAAACTATTAGAGACCTATGGTCAAAATGTTATTGCATCCAAAACAGACTTAAAGGGAAATATTGTTTATGTTTCAGATGCTTTTTGTGAGGTGAGTGGTTATAACCGCGATGAATTGATGGGGAAACCTCATAATATAGTAAAGCATCCAGATATGCCAGACGCTCTGTTTGAAGAGTTATGGGATTGTGTCGAGTCATTAAAAACTTTCAAAGGTGAAGTTAAAAATCGAAAAAAAGATGGTGGATATTTTTGGGTTGATATTACTGTTGCCCCTATTTTAGATGAGTTTAATAATATTGTAGGATATACTGCAATTATGCATGATATTACGACACAAAAAGAGCTTGAAGAGCTTAACTATGACCATAAAAAACTTATCGATACTTTTTCAAAGTATGTTATTGCATCAAAAACAGATTTAAAAGGAAATATCACTTATGTCTCTGATGCCTTTTGTGATATTAGTGGGTACTCAAAAGAGGAGCTTCTTGGAAAGCCACATAATATTGTGCGTCACCCAGATGTTTCAAAAGAGTTTTATAAAGATATGTGGGCAACGATAAAAAGTGGTAAAAACTTTAGTGGGGAAGTAAAAAACAAAAAGAAAAATGGTGATGCTTATTGGGTAGGGGTTGAAATTACACCTGATTATGATAAGTTAGGAAATCATATTGGGTATAGTGCTATTCGAACTAATATTTCAAAACAAAAAGTGTTAGAAGAACTTTTAGCACAAAAAGAGAAAGCACCAACAAAACCCGCACCAAAAACAGCTAAAAAGCCTGCTGCTAAAAAATAGATAGAAGTGAAGACATCAGTTCTTCGCTCCTATTAAAATGTTATGATTTTTTTACGTACTTAGGCGTAATTTTAATTGCACCAACACCCGAAATTTTACAATCAATATTGTGATCATCTGCACTTTCAACGAGCCGAATATTTTTGATTTTAGTTCCTACTTTTACAACTGAAGAGCTGCCTTTTACTTTTAAGTCTTTGATAACCGTTACATCGTCCCCACTTCTTAAGATTGCTCCATTTGAGTCTTTTACTGTAAACTCTTCCTCTTCTTCATTTGAAGTGTTAGCTGACCATTCATGAGCACACTCTGGACAGATAAGTAGTGCACCATCTTCATAGGTGTATTCGCTATTACACTTTGGGCAATTTGGTAGTTGTTCCAATTTCGTTCCTTTTAATTGGCTTGCATTCAAGAGGCAAAGCCTTGCGTTCAAAAATTTTTTGCAATTGTAAGATATAAATCCAAGAATGTCAACTCTCAAACTAATAGCTAAAAAAATAAAACTAAAAATAAAACTTAGTAAGGCAAAAGAGTAGACGTGTTATCTTTAGGAATCTTTAAGAATAATAACCAAAGGAGTTTACGATGAAAAAATTTATACTTTTTTTAATGCTTCTCTCAACTGTTTTATTTGCAAAAGAACCTAAAGAGATTGTTGATACGAATTGTAGTTCTTGTCATGGTGCAATGATGGAAAAGGCTTGTTTTGGGGTTTCAAAAATTCCTAATAGCTTAAGTGCTCAGACAATTTTAGAAGCATTAACCGAATATAAAAATGGAACAAGAAATAACTACAAAATGGGTGGAGCTATGACAGCACGTACGAATATGTTAAGTGATGAAGAGATAAAAGCTTTATCGATATATGTTCATGAGTTAGGTAAAAAAGATTAAAAAGAGTCTATTTTACTTATAAACTTGAACGTAATATGACAGAGCGATACTTTTATCTTTACTCAAATAGTTAATTGTTTGTATTTATTTTTATAGGGTTCGTTATCGTCTAACTAGTGCTAAACTTGCCCCAAGTGTAACAAAGAGGCTTCCAATAATCTTACCAAAATATTCACCAAGGAAGCTTTTGTTGAAAAGGTCTTTGATAAAATAAGCACTCAATGAATAAAGCATCATGCATATAAATGCAATAACCCCTAAAACAACAACAAGCAGGGTATAGTGAAGAAGATTATCTTGTCCTTCATTAATAAATTGAGGAAAGAGTGCTGTAAAA
This sequence comes from uncultured Arcobacter sp., assembly GCA_964538295.1. Lineage (GTDB taxonomy): Bacteria > Campylobacterota > Campylobacteria > Campylobacterales > Arcobacteraceae > Arcobacter_A. Next base: position 2,254 of record CAZIES010000191.1, read on the forward strand.
AAGACTAAGGCTTTTGGATTTGAAGCTGCTACTATAAATGCTTCAGTAAAAAGCTTTTTCTTTTGTACATTATGGCTTAGAACTTTTTCATTTGATTCAATATGAAAAGGTGTTTTAAAGAGTTTGATTCCTAAGTAGATTAAATATAAAGCACCTGCATATTTAATAATCATAAAAAGTGTTGTTGAAGTGGTTAATACAATACCTAATCCCGTTACGGCAATCGTTGCTTGAATCATAGAGGCTGTTGTATTTCCAAGTGCTGTTACAATAGCAGTCTTTGTACCATACTTTAATCCATGGGTTAAGGCTAAAAGCATACTAGGTCCTGGAATAATGGAAGCGATAAATACTGTGAGTGAATAGATAAACCAGAAATTAAGTGATTCCATTGTTTTTTCCAAAATATAAAGTAGAGTGATAGTAGCTTTTTTCTACTTAAAGGATGTAAATACTATAAAAGTTATGGGCATAAAAAAAGCTAGCCCTTTTAGAGACTAGCTTATAAGTTTGAAGGCAAATCCCAAAAGTCATAAGGCTTTTGAGATAAGTGTTTTAGCTCTCAGCTATACTCTTCTGTTAACTTATCATAAAATTTAACATATTCAGTATCCCCTGTATCTCTAGCTTTCATCGCTGGTCGTGGATGCTCATTTAAGTGTCCTGTAATAACGTAAGGAACACTTGAACCCCAGTCTAACTCTTTTTCAAGTGGTACAATGTGCTCTTCGATAAATTTTAATACTGGTAAGAATTTATATTTTGGATTTTTAAGGAATCCTAGCAATAGTTCCATCGCACAGTTTCCTGCTCCTCGTCCCAATCCTGAAACAGTAACATCTAAGTAGCTTGTTCCATAAATCATTGCTTCAAGTGTATTTGCGTATGCTAGCTGTAGGTTGTTGTGTGCATGAATACCAACTTTTTTACC
>CAZIES010000192.1:0-1707 GCA_964538295.1 uncultured Arcobacter sp.
ATCCACCAGAAAGCATTGTTAAAGGTAAAAAAGCAATAATGGTTGTCAAAAGTGCTGCAAACAGAATAGGCATCACTTCATAGGTTCCTTCAATACAAGCTTGTTGAATGGGTTTACCCATTCTTACATGACGATGAATATTTTCACTCACCACTATTGCTTCATCAACTAAAATACCCAAACTAAGCAGTACTCCAATCATTGAGAGTGTATTAAGAGAAGAATTGGTTATATCAATACCTATTAAACCAAAGGCAAAGCTAACTGGAATACCTAAAATAACAACGAGAGCTATTTTAAAAGAGATAAATATCCAAATGGCACAAAAAAGTAAAATTAAACCGATAATAATATTAGATCCTATGACATTGAGTCGTGTTTGTATCCAAAACGAACTATCAGATAAAATATCAAAAGAGATACTTGAGTATTTTTTTTCATAGGTTTTAAGTAGGGTGCGTATTTTTTGTGAAAGTGCGATGCTATCACCTTTTTTAGATTTTTTTACACTAATAAGTAAACTAGGCACACCATTAGTTTTTGTTAAGGTAGTTTGATCTTCATAGGTGTATTGAATATTTGCAATGTCTTTAATAAAAATGAGTTGATTGTCAATTCTAATTTTACTATTGAGTATTTGTTTTAAGTGAATGTTACTATTTTTTGTTGTGACATAGAACTTTTGTGTTTCATTTTTTAGTGAACCAATAGGGTATAAAGAGTATAGAGATTGTAATGCAAGAATAATACTGTTTTTATTAATACCGTAGGCTTTGATTTTATTTTTATTTAGAATAATCGTTAACTGTTTTGTATAATCACCATTGAGAGTTATTTCGTGTAAGTTAGGAAGTTTTTTTAAATCATTAACCAGCTCTTTTGCAATAGGTACTTGATAAAATATATCTTGATTTGAAGCGAGAGAAATGTCAACAAGTTTAAAATAGCTTTCAACACTATCAACCGTTGGTAAATCCATATCAGAAGGAAGATCTTCTTTTAAAGTCTCAATTTCATTTTTTATATTGTTAATGATTTTTTGCTTGGAGGTATTGTTTTTTATGCTTGCATTAATATGAAATGAACCATTAGTAATAAGACTGTTTATATCTGTTAAATGATTGTTATCTTGAAAAATCTTTTCAATATCTTGAACAATAATTTTATCTAAAATAGTACTACTAGCACCAGTATATGAACCTTGAACAATGATTTTATCTAAGGCATTTGGAGGAAACATCTCTTTTGCAATATTTTTATAAGAAAAAAAGGCAACAACTAAAAGAAAAATAAAAAGTAAGTAGTTTGCAGAAGTGTTATTAAGACTAAGTTCAATGATTTTTTTCATGACGAGATTTTACAGTTATATTAATAATGATAATCTTAATCAATAAAGAGAGAATCTTCTCTCTTTATTAATTATTAGAAGGTGTATTTAAGACCTGCGTAGATAAATCTACCTCGAATATCATAGTTATGGCTGTCGTCTAACTGTTTATCAAAGAGATTTTCGACTCCAACACGAACACTTATATCTTTAAGAACCTCTTTTTTAAGTTGAAAGCCTACTGTTGAGTAACTGCTTAAATCATTGTTACTTCCATCTTTTTGCTTCCCTGTAAACTTATAACGTAGTGTAGAATCTACTTCGTAAGGCAATAAGTAATCTAATTTTACATTTGCTTTATGTTTAGGTTTGGCCCGTAA
>CAZIES010000192.1:1807-3170 GCA_964538295.1 uncultured Arcobacter sp.
GCATTAAAACCTTTTCCATAACCTGCTTTAATACGTTGATTATCATCTAATTTATAAAGCATATAAGCTTTTGGACTGAATTCTCCACCAAATTTTTCATGTTTGTCATATCGTAAACCAAGTGTTAAAAGAAGTTTTTCAGATAAGTTAATTTCATCTTGTATATATCCTGAGAAATAACTTGCGTCATTTGAAAAGTCTGTTTTTGAACTGCTAATATAGTTTTTTGTATACTCTTCTTCTCTTGTTTCTACTCCAATGACAATATAATTGTCATCTATTGAATCAATGGTTGCTTCTGCATTAAAAACAGTATCTGACATCTCATGAACGGTATTTGAGTTTCCTGCCATACTGGTAGGAAAAGCTGCAACAGAGAAGTCTAGCATATTAGCTTGAGAATTCGAACTTGTTCGATAAGCTTCGATATCAAGAGAAAACTTATCAAACTCTTTTTGATAAAGGGCAGAGTAATGAAATTTATCAATATCATAGTATTTATCATAGTGGGTTAAAACAGTATTATCACTTCCCCATCGGCTACGATCTTCCGTTCCTCTAATTGCACTTAATGAAACTTTTTGAGTTTCATCAATTTGGTACCAAAGATCAAGCATAACATTGGTGATTTGTTTACCTTCTATTTGCGTCTCTTGGGTATCGTCTTTATCTAAAATTTCATCAATACCTTTTTTCTCAGCAATAAGTGACATTGAAAGCTTATCATTAATTTTACCTGCAAATCTTCCCGTAAAGTTTTTTTGTTCTCCACCATTGTACCCTTGGGCGTCACCTGCTTCAAGGTCAATACTTCCTTCAAGCTTTTTTGTTGGCTCTTTTGTGATAATATTGATAACACCACCAATAGCTTGTGAACCATAAAGTGAACTCATAGGTCCTCTTAGAATCTCAATTTTTGAAATGGCTTCCATTGGTATCCAGTTGTATTGAAAATCAGAGTGACCAATTTGCGCATCACTTCCAGAAATTCTTTTTCCATTGAGTAGAATCAGGGTATGCTTACTCTCCATCCCTCGTAAACTAATATTTTTCCTACCTGAAATTGAGTTACTATTTACGGTTGCGTTAGCTCCAACTACTTCTTCTAAAACCTCTTCAATCGAATTTGCATTCATTTTTTCGATATCTTTATGGGTAATAATTGAGTGACTACCTGCTGTGTCAATAGCTTCCATATTTGATTTTGCACTAATTACAATATCATCAAGATTGGAAGCTGCATATAAAGATGTCGCTAAAACAGTACTTAAGGTAATAGATTTTACCAAGAAATTTTTTTTCATTTTTTTTCCTTAAAGATATTAATTGTAATAATTAATATCAATTAATATTTAAAAAAAAG
>CAZIES010000193.1:0-3169 GCA_964538295.1 uncultured Arcobacter sp.
GTTATTGAGTTTATGATTCATCGATTTTCTCTTTTTGATATTTATGATAAAAATATTAATGAAGATGAGCTAGTTATTGCAAAGCGAGCAAAAAATCATCTTTTAAAAAACTTTGTAACACCACCTACCATTAATAGTTTAGCTCATTTGTGTGCTACAAATGAATCAACGCTAAAGATTGTATTTAAAAAAGTGTATAAAATGACCATACACAGTTATGTACAAAAACTTCGACTTGAAAAGGCCAATTTACTTTTAAAAGAGCGGGTGCTTAATATTGGTGAAATTGCTAAAGATGTCGGCTATAAACATCAAGGGCACTTTAGTAAACTCTTTTTTGAAACCTATGGCGTTTATCCAAAAGACCTTCTAAAACATTAAATTATTCTTTATTTTTTTAACTAAAAATCCTTTTATTGCTAAAATTTATTTCTAATAGTGCTAAAAGCTTCTTGTTTACTTTTTTTGTGACTGATACAATTTAAATAAAAATGAAAAAGGATTTTTATGTCACAAGTAGTCTTAATCACTGGTGCCACTTCAGGAATGGGTGAACTATCAGCTAAGTTTTTAGCACAAAATGGTTACATCGTTTATGTAGGAAGTAGAAAAGAGGAGCTTGAGCTTTCAGATAATGCAAATATTAAACCTATTTATCTTGATGTAACAAAAACGCAAACTATCAAAGATGCTGTTACCAAAATTATTGAAAATGAAGGTAAGATTGATGTTCTTGTAAACAATGCAGGTTATGGTCTATTAGCAACATTAGAAGAAGGAACGGATGAAGAGATATTTAATCAATTTGATGTGAATGTATTTGGTCTTATTAAAACAACTCGAGAGGTTTTACCATTTATGCGAGAAGCAAAGAGTGGTGTGATTATTAATATTAGTTCATTTTTAGGAAAAATGGGATTACCTCTGTTGTCTCACTATAATGCTTCTAAATATGCGGTTGATGGAATTGTTGATTCTTTACGATTTGAGGTATCTAATTTTAATATTCGAGTTCATGCTATTCAATCAGGATTGTTTGGAACCAATTTTGTTAAAAACGGTTTAGTTGCTAATGAAAAAACAACAAGCGAAAACACGCCTTATAAAGCCTTAGTTGATCATTTTGTTCCTATTGTTGCAAAAGCAATTAATGAAGGACCAAACCCTCAACCAATTGCAGATGCTATTAAAAATATCATTGAAGATGAAAATGCTGATATTTTAATACCTGTAGGAGCAGAAGCTGAGACTTTTGTGCCCTTACGAAAAGAGTTGAGTGATAAAGCATTTGAGCAAAAGATAAAAGAGACTTTTGGTATTTAATTAAGGCAATTTTGTGAGAACATTTATATACATTACTCTATTGGCAATAGCGGCTGTTTTATATATATTAGTACTTCCTCAAGTTTTAAATGAGAGAAATTTTAAAACATTTAATGATGAAGAGTTGAGACAAAGGGCTTTGCATAGAGGAATGCTTCCTATTCCGGAAAACTATGATGAGTTATTAAAAATAGTTGACACCAAAGAGAACCCTTTGAGTTTAGAAAAGGTTCTTTTAGGTAAAAAACTCTTTTTTGATAAGCAGTTATCAAAAAGCAATGAGATTAGTTGTTCAACTTGCCACTTTATTAAGGAAGAACAGACTAAAAAACAGACACTGTTAACTTCAATTAGTAAAAAAACAAGTAATACAACCTGTGTGGCTTGTCATTTAGAAGAACAAAGTGGTACAGATAGATTAGAAACTGCCATAGGAATAGAGGGAATCACAAGTCCTTGGAATCTCAATACCAGTACGGTATTAAATGCATCACTGGCTAAATATTTGACGTGGACGGGGGATGTTACTTCATTAGAAGAACATGTTAAAAATACCCTGCATTCAAAATATAAAATGCATACTAATGCTAAAGAGCTTGAGGAAAAATTAAATAGTGATCAAACATATATTGCTATGTTTAACAGTGCGTTTGATACGACACAAAGAATTAGTGAAGAACAAATCATAAACGCAATAGCTTCTTATACGCGAACTCTTGTTACACGAGGTTCTTATGATAAGTTCTTAGAAGGGGATGATAATGCGATTAGTCAAAAAGCTAAAAATGGCTTAACAAACTTTTTAAACTTTGGATGTAAAGGGTGTCATACAGGAATGAGTGTTGGAGGACAGAATTTGCAAAAGTTTCCTTTGCGAAGTTTTGCAACCATTTATGATTTACGTATTAATGTGAGTTTTTACCCCGAGTTTAAAATTCTAGATACCTCATTTCCTTTTGTTAACAAAGGTGATTTTTTAGGTCAAGATATCACTAATAAGTTTAGGGTACCAATTTTGAGAAATGTAACAAAAACTTCTCCTTATTTTCATAATGGTTCTGTTGCAAAAATTGATGAAGCAGTTGATATTATGGCAAAACATCAGTTAGGTATTAACTTGACACCACAACAACGCGAAGAGATTGTTGCTTTTTTAAAGACATTAGAGGGTGATATTGTACAGTATGATGAAATTTATAACCAAGGAGCAGATAATGAAAACAATGAGTATTAAATTTTTTATGCTTCTTATGTTTATAACAGGTATTTTACAGATGGACTTTTTTGATATCTCATGGGAGACGTTAACGACTATTTCTGTTGTTCATGTTTTTATTTCTATTCTTATTGCTTTGATTTTATTGATCCCATTTGCTAATATGCATGCATATAAATATATTGTGATTAAACGCGTTAATAGCTTAAATGGATGGTTATTAGGCTCTGTATTGTTTTTGATTACTATGAGTGGCTTTTACCTCTTTCTTGTTGGGAATAGGGGTTCTGATATACTAGGAATTTATGCTTTTAATATTCATTTGTATGGTTCATTTGTTTTAATGGCATTACTCTTTTTTCATGTAAGAGCTAAAAGCTTTTCAAATAGTAGTGTTGCAGTAGGAGTTTTGACACTTTTCTTATGCGTAACAACACCTTCTTATAGTCAACCTTTTAAATTAAGTTCCTTAAAGCTTGAAGATAATAAAAAAAGCTATCATAATGAGGATTGGACAAACTCTGCAAAGTGTAAAAATTGTCATGAAGATATTTTTAATCAGTGGGCAAACTCAAATCATAAAAATCTTGTTGATTCGAACCCTTATTATATGGTTATGGAAACAATTGC
>CAZIES010000194.1:0-3106 GCA_964538295.1 uncultured Arcobacter sp.
GTACATAGTAAGCTAAATTCTTTTTTGATTGTATAGTCTCATTATGAGCCTTTGTTCCAATGGGTTTTTTAGATACCCAAAAAGCAGGAACTCTTAAACTCTTATCTACTAGATTTTTATAAAAAGGATTCTCATCGATATTTTCCATATAACTGTCTCTTAGATAAGTGAATATCTCATTAGGATTTACCCCATCTATTAAAGGAACTATCTTTTTAAAATTCTCCTTTGCCTTTATCTTATCAAGTTCATAGTTCTTTTCAAAGTTTGTAGATATATTTTGCAGATAAGACCTACTCATACAACCTATTAAAATAGCATCCTCTGCATGGTGGAAGTTTGTATCTCGACTTTTATTCTCTACACTTAGTATTCTTCTTAAATAAGAAGTTGCCCTACCAGAGATATGCATAACCCTTTGATTCTCTTTTAAAGTTTCTGTAAAAGGGTAATATCGTTTTAAAATCTCACCTAAAAGCTTTTCCATATAAGATGTAGCATGCATACTTATATCATCTCTTGTATCTTTATATATCTCATCTAAAGATTCAGCTTTTAAGTTTTTCCATTTTTTAAAGTTGATCTTATATGTTTTTTTTAGTTCATCAATAGTTTGAGTATAAACTTCTCTTTTCTCTCCTGTTAAGTAATCTAGAGGAAGTTTTTTCCCTTTGATTGCATTTTCGTTTTTAAAGTCTATTGCTTTATTATACTCAGCATTTACCCCTCCACACTCTCTTGGTACAATGTGTTCTATTTCAGTTTTATCACTTAATACTTCAGTTATTCCTATAGTTTTTCCTGAATAAATACCTTTTAGTCCTTGCTGTTTCCAAAGCTTTAGTTTTAATAGATATTCTTTATTATTTTCTATATTTAGTCCTAGTTCCTCAAAGTCTTTTTCATGCAGTTTTTTTAACTCTTTCCACTCTTTTTGGTTTCTATCATTTGCACTTTTTATATCTCTTTTTACACTATCAGGTTGAGAAAGTTCTCTTGTAGATTCAAGCTTTATAATATCAAATGCTCCATACTTTTCATGTAAATCAATTATTACCCTACAAGCCCAAGCAATCAAAGATTTAATTACATGGTTTGAAATAGAATTTTCATCCACTTCATATTGAAATTCACCTTTTTTATTTATAGGTTTTAAATACTTTACACCTTTTAAAAATTTTGAATAATCTTCTGCTTTACTAACTCCTAAAATCTCCTTTGCATCACTCTCACTCTTCCCTTCTTTCATATATTTCAAAAGTTCATTTAGACCTTTAAGAGAGTAAGCAGTGGTTCCTTTTACTTTTTGTTTATATAAAGATAAGGCAAACTCTTTAATCTTTTCTCTATCAAAATTTAAATTGTTTTCTTTAAAATATTGATAAAACTTATTAAGTAAATCATTTGGATTAATATTATGATGAAGTATTGTAGCTATAGCATCAAAATGTTTTATATCTTTAAATAATGATTCTAAAATCTCTTTATCAAATTTATCTACCTTTGATAGAAAGTTAAATTTTAAAAGATGATTTGTCTCTTTTTTTCCTTTTACAGTTTTTGTACCAGATAGTCCATTTATTTTTATAGTTTCATTAGTAATATCTAGTAATTTTTTTACTTCTTTAATAGTGAAAGATGAAAAATTTTCTAAATTCTTTACTTTTGATTCAAAGGCATTGATAAGAATCTCTTTTTGTTCATCAGTAGCCTTAACTTTTCCTATTTTTAAATCATTTATATGTTTATAAAAATTAAATACATCAAAATTAAATGAATAAATTGGTGCAGATTTTTTATCTTTAAAAATTAAACAATTATTGATAAGGTTAGGATTTAATACTACTGGATCTTGAGGGATAATAATATTTACAATAGCTTCTTTAAAACTTTGTGCTTTTTCTTCACTCTTAAATAATCCAAAGTTTTGTTGAGAATCAATTATCATTTCAATCTCTTTTTGTGTATCCTCTCTTCGTATCATATATTTATAGTTGTTATGATTTCTAAAAGTTGGATTCTCTTTATTGTTATTGGATTCAATTTCCCAGATGATTTGTGCTACTGTTTTTTCTGTATATTTACACTTTAATGCATCAAGATAAGCCAAGGTTTCACTAAACTCTTCACTATTTGGCTCCATAATATCATTGTCATTTATCTCTTCAATCTTTTTTGCTGCTTCAATCTCAGCAATTAAGTCTTCAATTTTTAAAGACTTATACCCTCTATGTTTAGCTAAATATCTAAAAATAGAAAAAAGTTCATCTATCTCTAATTTCCTTTCAAAGATATCCTTTGCCCTAAGACTCCAAAGATTAGTGTGATTTTTTTCATCAAATGTAAAACCATTGACTTGAAACTCTTTTTTTATAAGTTTAACTCTTAGCTTCTTATCATTTTTTAGATTTCGTTGTTGAATATGAGCTTTCCAATCACTTTGAGTTCCACTATCATTTGGATTATCCCTCATTACAACACCATAGTCTTTTAAAGAGTATTGATTTATATCTAACTCTTCTAATACACTAAAACCAATACTTGTAACACCTAAATCCAAACCTAATATTTTTTTACTCATAAAAAATCCTAATGTAAAATTCCCCAAAACAGAGAATAAGCTATCATAAATATTCTTTATACTAAATATACCAAAACTACGTCACGATTTCTGTCACAAAAATAAATAGTTAAAAGTTTATATTTTTTAAAGAGTAGAATTGATTATTTTGATTAAGTTCAAGACGGAGGAGATTTTTTGTAACTGAGTTTACAAATAGTAAATGAAGGAGCAAAAAATACTCCTTCAACGCAGAAATTGATTAAAAGAATCAATTCCTACTAAACGTCTAGGTGTTCAACGTCTTTAGCATGCTCTTCGATATAATTTCTTCTAGGCTCTACTTCATCACCCATAAACAGTGTAAACGTATCAGAAGCTGCTTCTGCATCTTCTACTGTAACTCGAAGAAGTCGTCTATCTTCTGGTGTCATTGTTGTTTCCCACAGTTGTTCTGGGTTCATCTCACCTAGACCTTTATATCGTTGGATGTATGCACCTTTTTTAGCAAGTCCTTCAATCTCTTCTAAAATTTCAACTAAATCT
>CAZIES010000195.1:0-3101 GCA_964538295.1 uncultured Arcobacter sp.
GAAAAGAGATTAGAAGAGGTATTACATGGAAAATAATCCATTTATTTGGGATCATAACTCTGATCAACCCTATATAATAAAAGATAAAGCATATAAAAAAGCGATGCGTAAAAAACACAGTAAAGATTGGTTTTCTTTGGTTTTTAAAAACCTGTTTCTTTTTCCTTTAGGAATTTTGCTTTCGCGTGTATTTAAACCCAAAAAACAGGAGATAAAGAACTTTTTTGGAATGAGTGTAAACCTTGATAAAGGTGAGGAACAAAAAAAACTAATTGATGAGTTAAACTGTAAAAATATTTTAATACGAGTACCTTTGAGTGATATTCAAAATTTGTCAGATTATGTGACTTTTGCTAAAGAGTTTAATGGTTGTAGAATCCTTATTAATATTTTACAAGATAGAGAACACATTGATGATAAAGTATTACTTAGAACTGATATCACAAAAATTTTTCAAGCTTTTAAAGGAATCTCTACAGAGTTCCAAATTGCTAATGCCATTAACCGAACAAAGTGGGGATTCTTTTGCGTTCAAGAGTATTTAGATTTTTATCTTGTAGCTTATAATATAAAAGAAGAGAGTTTTAAAGAGTATCAACTCTTAGGACCAAGTGTTATTGACTTTGAGTATCACTATACTATACGTGCACTTTTTAGTAAGTTCCCTGTCTATTTTGATAAAGTTGCAGCATTACTTTATGTGGATAGACGAGGGGCTCCTGAAAATACTCAAATGATGACATTTGATACCACAAAAAAGATTGATTTTTTATATTCCTTGGCATCATTGGCCAAAATGTCAAGCAATAAATTAGTAGTCACTGAAGTGAATTGGCCACTTTCTAATACTGCCCCATATGCGCCAACAAGCGAAAAAGAGTGTGTTGATGAAGAGACCTATGCCCGTTATATGATGCGTTATTATCTTTTAGCTTTTGGAACACAAAAGGTTGAAACAGTTTATTGGCATCAACTCATTGCTTCAGGGTATGGTTTAATTGACGCACGAGATGGTTTACGAAAACGTCCAGCTTTTAATGTGTTTAAAACAATGCTTCAATTTTTACAAGAGGCAACGTTTTGTGAGTATAAAAAAGCAGGGGATTTATACATCTTACAATTTAAAGATAAAAAAGATAAAAAGTTTGATGTTTTATGGACGACAGGTAGAGAAGTTCCTTTAGAAGATGCCAAGGTAATATATGACATGTATGGTCAAAAACTTAATGGTGAAGTAACGATTAGTGAGAGCCCAATTTATGCCTACAGTAAATAGAATTTTTATTGAAATTCCTACATGGTTGGGTGATGCCATTATGACAACGCCTGCTATTGAAAATCTACAGCAACAATTTCCTAGTGCAAAAATTATTATGTTAGGTTCTTATGTTTCCACACAAGCTCTTGGAAAAATACCTAATGTGGAAAAAGTTATTGTCGATGAGACAAAAAAGGGCGGGAATCGGTACTTAAATCTTATAAAACTAGCTCGTAGTATTGGAGAAGTAGATTTAGCTATCTCCTTTCGTCGAAGTTTTTCCAGTCGTTTTATGATGTTTTTCATTAAAGCTCAAAAGAAGTTCTCTTATCGACGGCTAGTTAAAGAAGCGATTCATCAAGTACGACGTTATAATGATTTTGTCAATCATGTTTTAGGATTTAATAATCAGCCTAAGGATTTGAAGCTTTACTTTTGTACTTTTAATTATAACAAACCAACTTTAGGGATTAATCCTGGGGCAACCTATGGTAGTGCAAAACGTTGGTATCCTGAGGAGTTTGCTAAAGTAGCAATTGAAAAATCAAAGACCCATGATATTGTGATATTTGGAGGTCCCGGTGAAACAGATATTGCTCAAGATATCTGTCAAATCTTAGAAGATAATGGAGTGAGTAATTACACAAATTTGGCAGGTAAAACAACCATTACTGAACTCATTGAAAAAATAGCAGGCTTAGATCTGTTTATTACAAATGATTCAGGACCTATGCATGTAGCAGCTGCATTTAAAGTAAAAACTTACGCGATTTTTGGACCCACAAAGTTTACAGAAACAAACCAATGGAATAACCCCAATGAGCATATCATTACAAAAAACTTAGAGTGTGCTCCTTGTATGAAACGAACCTGCCCTTTAAAACACCATGAGTGTATGAAACTAATATCTGCCCAAGATGTATTAAATGAAATGGATAAATAATGACAATAGCTTATAAAAATAGAACAAATTTAATTGCAAGTTTTGAACAGCAAGAAGAAGTTGAGGTGTTAAAGCCTCAATCATTACTTAATAAAGTTGCTTTTCGTAAAAAAGAGTATGCTGATATCTATTTTCATTCTGGTGTTTTAGATAAAGAGGCAGAAGAGGCAATTGAAAATGCTAAAGTAGTTATTGTTACTTCTAAGTCATCTTGTCATGAAGTGTTAGATAACACCAATCAAAGTAAAAAAAATATCCATGTTATTTACCCTCCAGTAAGTGATACTTATTTAAAACCAAAAGAGTCAAAAAAGATTTTAGCTGAAGCGTTAGAGTTTGATGAAAAAAAGAAGATTCTTTTTTTTACGGCAAAAAACTTTAAATCCAATGGGGCAAAAGAGTTTTGTGACCTTTTACAAAGTATTAACTATAAACATATTCAAGTGATTATTGCGGGGGATAAAACCCAAATTAATAACCTTCGTTTTCAAACGTCTAAATACCATTTTGGAGATAAGGTCATCATGCTTGAAGACTATCCTGAGATGGATCGTCTTTTTTCAGCTGCTGATATTTTTATCTTACCCACACGCATTAATGGTTTTGCCTCAAATATTTTAAAGGCGATGTTTTTTAAAACAGCGGTGTTTGTAACCGATAATTCAACGTCTAGTGAAGTGGTGGATGTTTTTGCCACAATGAATTCACCAACAGATAGAAGTCTACCTTTTAAAGTGGATGCCTTATTGGGACGTAAAGCAGACTTAGATGAGATTAAGAAAACCAATCGTAAAGTTGCTAAGCAGTATACCCTAGAGAAACAAATGGAGAAATTACAATTAATTGTGGAAAATTTAAATAAAGCTTAAGTTATTTTAGATAGAATACGCGAATATTTTT
>CAZIES010000196.1:0-3041 GCA_964538295.1 uncultured Arcobacter sp.
ATTATGCAATTGCAAAATATACAACTTTACTTGAGTTAGGTATTAAAAAAGAGAATCTTTCACTTTTTTTGACCTCATTTAAGGGTAAAAAACATATGGTAGTAGTTTATACACCAAAACAAAAATCACAAAAACTCATTTTAGATAGTAATAACTTTAGAATTTTAGCCAAAGTAAAACGAACTGACTTAAAACTTTTTACTCGTATTTCTTAGATAAACATGTTATGCAAAATATATAGATAAGTTGATTACAATAGCTTATCCTTTTCTCTTTATCCTCTTCCATATTTAGTAGTGTTATTTTATTCAAAACAACAGCTTTGTTTATTTAACAAATTTATTGATTAGAACAAAAGTTAATAGTTAAATAGCCTGTCTGAAATGATGTATTGATTAAATAAGTATAATTATAGGTTAGGTTGAATATTTGTGGGTTTTCAAGTTAGGTATCTTTTAGTTTTAGAGTTGTCTATAGTACTTAAATAAGAGATTTCTATAAAGAAATCTCTTATTATTAGTTTTATTTACAATGTGTTATTTTTACTTGGTTTAATTGGTCAAAAACAGTAAGGGTTGCTTCTTCAATCTCTTGTGAAATCTTTTCAAGAGCTTGATTCGTTGCATGAAGTGCATCTTGGTCAATATAGTTTTGTACTCCTTGATGCACTTTAACATGGGCATCTTTTAAGATTTCCCAACTTCTTGTTTGGGTAAAGTCACTTTTTAGTTTTTCTTGATTATCAATCCATTTTCCTAAATTACACTCATGTTCATTGGTTACTTTCCACGTTTGATTGTTTCCAAGTTTTTTAAAGTTTGTCTCTTTAAATCGAATATGATCATTTTTAAGCTTTGCAGTTGTAAAAATTAAATCAATATCACAAACTTGTTTACGTGCTTCTTCTTCGTATTCCGATCGATTTGCTGCTAATACAAAGTTGCTTGCAAGCTCTGAAATTTCATCTGCTAAAAGATTAATTTCTGATGAAGCAGCAGCATTTTTTTGAGTAGTTTCATCTAGTTGTGTTACGGCATCGTTGATTTGGGTAATTCCTACTCTTTGTTCATTACTTGATTGTGCAACACTTTTAATAAGTTCAGTAGTTTCAATAATCTTAGTATTTAAATCACTGTAACCAGATGTCATTTCTAAGGAAATATTTTTTCCATCATTTGCTTTTTTTGTTGCATTTTCTACTAAAATTTTAATCTCTTTAGCTGCTTCAGCACTTCTTGTTGCTAAATTTCTAACTTCTTGGGCAACAACGGCAAAACCTTTTCCTGCATCACCTGCTGTTGCTGCTTCAACTGCAGCATTAAGTGATAGAATATTTGTTTGAAAGGCAATTTTATCAATAACTGAAATTGCTTCATTTATGGCGCTTACTTGAGTATCAATCTCTTCCATAGCTAGGGTTGTTTTATTTGCTAATTCTTGTCCCACTTCCACAGAACTTGTAACGCCTTGTGCTACTTGATGCATTTTTTCAACATTTTGAGTATTATTGATAATTGTTGAAGTAATCTCTTCTAAAGAGGCAGCTGTTTCCTCTAAAGAGGCGGCTTGTTGATTAGCTGCTACTGAAAGATTTTGAGAATATGTGGATAAAACAGTGGTGTCTTTGTTAAGTTTCTCACCACTATTAATAATCATCGCTAAAAGTTCTGAAACATTGTTTCCAATAAGTGTAGTTGAAGCATAGAGTGAACCAAAAAGACCATTGAGATTTTTAGCTCTTTTTGCTTTATAGTTAAATTTAGACTCTCCATACTCTTGGAGGGTCTCATTGATAATTGTAAATTGGCTTACGGTATCAGTAATCATACGATTAAGTTCATTTTTTAGGCTTTCAATATCAGGATTATGGGCTTTGTTTTTTACTTGGTAAAAATAGAATCCATTATTTGCTTTTTCCACAACATCTTTAACTTCCATGATAACTTTTTTATCTGCTTCAATTCCTTGTTCAATTTGAGAGATATTTTTATTAATATTTTGTGCCATTTTACCAATTTGGTCAGAACAAGAGACTTCAAGTTGCTCGACCTCGCTCTTCTCTTTGTTGAGATATTGAAAGAAGTTTTCTAACCCATTTGATAAGTTTGTAATTGAGCTATTAATATTTCTACCAATGAGTGTACCTAATAAAAAGCTAATAATAATGAGAAAAATGTTTAGAGTGATATAACTAATAGCTAGAAACTTCGCGTCACTTTGCATAACACTTATATTATTAATAAGCTCTTTTGATAAGAAATTTTCATTCTCTTTTAGTAGGTTTATTTTTTTTGTGATAGTCTTAAACCAGAACTCTGCTTTAATGGAGAAGTTTGAACTCGTAGGTGACTTTAGTGCAATATCTCTCATCTCTTGTACTTTTTTAACCGCATCGTTTTCCATAGTTTTATTAAAAAAATCTAAAGCATCCTGACTTGCTAGTGTGAAAAAGACTTTTTGGTAGGTGTTTTGTGCTGAAATTAAGTTGATAAATTTTACTTTCATATTTTTACCAAACTTATCTTGAGCAAATGTTCCTGTACCTACTGCTCTTTCAATACCTGCACGCTCTTTAGCTTGTAAAAAGTTTCCATAGGCAATAAGTTGTTGAGAAAGTTGGGTATTATTAGATAACTTTGCTGCGGT
The DNA here is from genome assembly GCA_964538295.1 of uncultured Arcobacter sp. Taxonomy (GTDB): domain Bacteria; phylum Campylobacterota; class Campylobacteria; order Campylobacterales; family Arcobacteraceae; genus Arcobacter_A. The sequence continues at coordinate 2,647 of CAZIES010000196.1, forward strand.
TTCTATTGATTTTAAAAACTTAGCATTCATCGAAGTGTAATAACCAAGTGCCTGTGGTATGCTCATTTGTAATTGGGTAATCTTTGTTCTTTTTTTATCTATGTTTGATAAATCATTTAAGGCATTTTTTAACCCTTCTTTAAAGCTACTAGAATATAGGTTATAGTCAAATGTAGATAGATATGAATTTAAACTATTGGCTCTATCTGTAGTATTTGCTCTTTGTTTTGGTAATTCAATACGAAATTTTTTACCTTTACTTGATAGATAACCTGCCGTCATACCTCGCTCTTTTTGTGTTTCATGTACTAAGGCACTAATTTTTGTCGATAAGATAATCAAGTTTTCAATTTTCTTAAGATTTTTATAGTTGTTGTAACTCTCTATACTAAGTA
>CAZIES010000197.1:0-3039 GCA_964538295.1 uncultured Arcobacter sp.
AGTTTAATCTTAAAAAGACACCGTGGTCAAGAAGTATAAACCATACAATGCTTCCTATGCTTGCACTTATACCTGATGTTGGCTTACGAGTTGTGTTAGAAGTTGATGCAGATGGTACTTATAAAATATTAGGTAAAAATGGTGTTGAAAAAGTTGCAAACTTTGAAGTAAATAAAAGGTTTAGAGCTTTAAAATTTAATCGTAAAGAGAATGATAATATATCAGCAATACAGATGTTTAAAAGAATTGCCTTTAAACAGAAAAAATATCTTATATATGCGATTATTGCTTCCTTTAGTATTAATATTTTAGCTCTTGGTAGTTCTTTTTATAGTATGCAAGTGTATGATAGGGTTATTCCAACAAATGCTATATCAACGCTAATTGCTCTTACTGTTGGTGTGGGTATTGCAATACTGTTAGAAATGATATTAAAGTTATCTCGTGTGTCTATTTTGGACCAAGCCGCAAAAAATATGGATATAGACTACTCTCATAATATATTTGAACGTTTTTTAAACGTTCGTTCGGATAGTTTACCTAAAAGTATTGGAACGATATCAGGACAGCTGCAAAGTTATGCTTCTGTAAGATATTTTGTCTCTACTGCTTCAATGTTTTTATTCATTGATTTTCCTTTTACATTTCTTTTCATTGGGATTATTATTTTAATAGGTGGTACTGATATTGGTTTAGTTATGTTTATTTTTGCACTTTTTGCGATAGCTATTGGTACTTTTTTTAAATCGAAAATAGAAAAACTGACAAAAAGTTCGACAATGGCATCCCATAAAAAATTAGGACTTCTTGTTGAAACGGTTGAAAACTCTCAAAAAGTAAAAGCAACAGGAGCAAAATGGAGTTTGATGAATAAATGGAGTCAGTTAACTGAAGATGCAGTGGATGATGAAATTAGAATAAAACATTATACAGATATATCAATCTTTTTGGCAACTTTTTCTCAACAAATCAGTTATGTAGCCATTGTCTCTTTAGGAGCCTATTTAGTTGCAACTACAACTGATATAACAATGGGATCATTGATTGCTATTACTATTTTATCCAATAAAGTACTTGCTCCAATTGCTCAATTGCCTAATATTTTTGTAATGTGGGGAAGAGCAAAAATTGCAGTTGAAGACTTAAATTATATTTATGCTTTAGAAAAAGATAATGAAGGTGTTGACCAACCAATTACTTATAAAATTGATTCATATGACTTAAAGTGTGAAAAAATAAAGTTTGGATATGAAGAAAACTCTACTGTTTTAAATGTTCCAAATTTAACAATTAAAAAAGGTGAAAAAGTAGCTGTTTTAGGAATTATTGGTGCTGGAAAATCAACATTACTAAAGATACTTGCAGGACTTTATAAACCAACTGAAGGAAAGATGTTTTTAGATAATTTAGATATGCATCAAATTTCAAGAAATAATTTATCACAAACGATAGGTTATTTGGCACAAGAGACAAAACTATTTTCAGGAACCTTACGCGATAATTTAACTTTAGGCTTGGTTGGTATAACAGATGAAATGATAATTGAAACATCAAAACAAACGGGGCTAATAAATTTAATATCAGCATTGCCAAAAGGTTTAGATACAGAAGTTCCTGAAGGAGGAGAGAGTGTATCTGGTGGACAAAAACAGTTAATTGCATTAACTAGAATGATTATTGCAAATAGTGAAATTTTGTTGCTTGATGAACCAACTGCAAGTATGGATGAAGGAACCGAACGACATATATTAAGAATTTTAAAAGAGAATATCAAAAAAGAACAAACTATGGTAGTAGTAACACACAAACCTATTTTACTTGAACTTGTTGATAGAATTATAGTATTAACTCCTGAAGGTGTTGCAATGGATAATACAAAGGAAGTTGTGCTAAAAACTCTGGCTCAAAATAGTCTTAAACAACAAGCGAAGGCAGTACAATGACAGAACCTCAATTACCATATGTACTTAAAGTAAATCCTTTAATTATTATTTTTGTTTCATTGTTTATTGTAATTGTTCCTTTTTTAATTTGGTCAAGCTATGCAGAACTTGAGCAAAGGAGTAGTGCCCATGGTGTTGTAATAGCTACTGCAAAAACTCAAAAAATACAAGCAGCAATAGATGGTGTTGTTGATAAAATATTTGTAAAAGAGGGACAAATAATCAAAAAAGGCTCTTTACTTATCACATTAGAGAAAGAACAGAATAAAGCAGCTTTAGATGCTATAGTTGCAAAAATTGCTTCTTTGAAAACAAAATTAAAAAGATTAAAAGCAGAAGTTTATGGGGGGAAGTTAAAATATCCTAAAGATTTTATTCAGCCTCAATATAAAGAGTTTATAGAAACACAGAAAAAACTTTTTTCTCTTAGGCAGAAGGCATTAAAGGATGAAATAGCTTCATTAAATGATGCACTTAAGTTAAAAAGAAAAGAGTTAAATTTAAATTTACCATTAGTAAAGTCTGGCGATATAGGGGAAAATAAAATTTTAAAAATTAGACGAGATATTACTGATTTAAAAGGTAAAATGTTAAATATTAAAAATAAGTATTTTGAGAATGCTCAAGAAGAGATGACAAAAACTGAAGAAGAGTTATCAATAAATCAACAAAAATTAGCGGAAAGAGATGTTATATTAAAACGTTCTGATATATATTCTCATATGGATGCTATCGTTAAAGATATTATCATTACAACAAGAGGTGCAAAAGTAAGACCTGGAGATGTAATCTTAGAGTTAGTACCTTTAGGTGAAGAGTTAATAGTAGAGGCAAAATTAAGACCTACAGATATCTCTTTTATTAAGATTGGTCAAAGAGCCTCTATTAAACTTGATGCATATGATTTTAGTATTTATGGTATTTTTGAGGGAAAAGTTAAATATATAAGTCCAGATACTATTATAGAAAAGACATCTAAAGGTGAAGAACATCACTTTAAGATACTTATTTCATTGAATAAAAGTAGTATTGTGTCAAAAAGTGGTAAAAAAATTGATGTAACTCCTGGAATGGGTGCTCAGGTTGATATTCTTAC
>CAZIES010000198.1:0-2960 GCA_964538295.1 uncultured Arcobacter sp.
ATCTTTATAACGGGGCAAGAAACGAGTATATCCATAAGATTAACTGCATCATTTTGTGATAAAACTGTTTTAACACTCTCTTTAGCTAATTTTGCGCACTCTTGATTGGTTTTAATAAGATTTTTTTCACACTCTTCTTTACTCACTTTTCCTTTAGATAACTTAACGACATTAATGCAAGTAAAGGCATTGGCTTGGAAATCATCATAGATATTAGTAATGGTTTCATTGATGATTTTTTGTTGCATTGTATCTTGTGAAGAGGTTTTGTTTGCAAAGAGGAAAGTTGACATAACTAAAAATAAAATAATTGTTATATGCGCTTTCATAATAAGCTCCTTCGTTACATATTTACAACTATAACAGTATGCACAAAAAAGGTCTGTTAATTTAAAGCTTACATAACATTTCTAAGTTTGATATAAGTTCAAATTATTTTTACTTCTATGTATTAACCCATGAAAAGATATAATATTGGTATGAAAAAAATATTAAATAATCACGAAAAATTACTGCTTAATTTTATTAAATATGCACCTATTTCGTTGATTATTGTTTTGTTGTCTTTTTCTTTAGTTTTTATTGATACAGAACACACAAATAGTTTAGCAAATCAAATTAAAAATATAACTCAGTTATATAAAAAATTTCATACTATTGAAGCTAAAGATGAAGTTGAGAAAATCTACAATCATATTGAGAATATAGAAAAAAATAGCGAAGAATTACTTAAAGAGAATATAGAAAAAAAAGTTAATGAAGCACATAAAGTTATCCAACGTATTTATGAAAAGAATAAGGATAAAAAGACAAAAGAAGAGATTATTGAGCTTATAAAACAAGCGTTATCTTTAATTCGTTTCAATAAAGGTAGAGGCTATTATTTTATTTATGAAATGCATGGCAAAAATATTATGCATCCTGCAAATCCAAGTTTAGAAAATAAAGATTTGTGGAACTATAAAGATGCAAAAGGTATTTTTTTATTACAAGAGATGCATAAAATTCTTCAAAAAAAGAAAGAGACATTTTATACGTGGCATTGGTTTAAACCAACGAGTAAGCAAAAACAGTACGAAAAAATAGGTTTCTTTAAACGTTTTGAACCCTATGATTGGTTTATTGGTACGGGTGAGTATCTTGATGATTTTAATACCTCTTTAAAACAGGATGTATTAATGTTTATTCAAAATATCAATATTAAAAAAAGTAAATATATTTTTGTGGTTGATTATCAAGGTAATACGCTTGCACATATTAATACAGAATTAGTTGGGAAAAACCATTTACAATCAAGAGATAAGAATAACTATAGGTTTATTCGTGAGTTTATTGAAATAGCAAAGAGAGGCGAAGGCTTTATTACTTATATGCTTCCTTCAAAAGAGAGTAAAGGATATAAAAAAGTCTCTTTTATCAAAGGTTTTAATAAATGGGAGTGGCTTGTTGGTTATGGTTATCAAGATAAAAATTTACAACTATTAATTGAAAAGCAAATTGATAGTTATAAGCTTGAGGCTGATAGTCGTTATAGAATTATTTTTTTATTCACTTTAGTTTTAGGTGTTGTTTTACTTTTATCATCTGTTTATATTAGTTATCTTTTAAAGAAAAAGTTTCTTGCTTATAAAGAGGAGCTTCAAAAAGAGGAGTTGGCTAAAAATTCACAACAAATACAGGCACAAAAAATATATAAAGAACTTTTTGAAAATGCAGAGGTCTCTATTTGGAATGAAGACTTCTCTTATATTTATCATTTTTTTGAAAAATTACGTCAAGAAAAAATAGAGGATTTAAAGAGTTATTTAGAACAGAATAGTGAAATAGTTTTTCATTTAGCACAAAGTATAAAGGTTAATGAAGTCAATCAAGCAACTATGAAACTATTTCACGCAACTTCATCTAAGAGATTGATTGCTAATATCTATGAGACCTTTGGTTCTAATGCTATGGAGGTTTTTAAAGAAGAACTATTGGCTATTTGGAATAAAGAGATAACCTTTAGAAAAGAAGCAAACTTTAAAGCTTTAGATGGTAAAGACATAACGGCAATTGTCTCTTTTGTTGTACCACAAAAGAAAGAGGAATTTGAGAGTGTCCCTGTAACAATTTTAGATATAACAGAGATAAAACATAAAGATAATTTACTTTTTCAACAGTCAAAAATGGCAGCTATGGGAGAAATGATAGGGAATATTGCTCATCAATGGCGACAACCACTTAGTATTATTAGTACAATCTCTTCAGGTATTAAGTTTCAAAAAGAGTATAATCATCTAAGTGATAAAGAACTCTATGATGCCATGGATAATATTCATGATGCTTCAAGACATCTCTCTTCAACAATTGAGGATTTTAGAAACTTTTTTAATACACAAAAAGAGAAAGATGCCTGTAGTCTATGTTCAATGTTTGAACGAACTTTAAAATTAACATCTTCACAATTTCACAATAAAGGAATAGAGATAATTAAGGATATTAAAGATTTAACTATCAATACATACGAAAATGAATTAATCCAAGTGATTATTAATATTCTTAACAATGCAAGAGATGCGTTTATGGAAAAAAAGATGAGTAAAAAGTACATTTTTATTGAAGCTTATGAAAAAGATGAGAGTATTGTTATTATCATCAAAGATAGTGCTGGGGGAATACCTCAAAAAATACTCTCACGTGTTTTTGAACCCTACTTTTCTACCAAACACCAATCTCAAGGTACAGGAATAGGACTATATATGTCTGAAGAGATTATTGTGAAACATATGCAAGGAAGAATCACTGTTGATAATAAAGTATTTACTTATAAAGAAGAAGAGTTTAAAGGTGCTGAATTTACTATTGAAATTCCACTATAAATCAAAATGCTATTTTAATGCTATTTTTAGAATGAAATAATAACTATAAAGTATTAACAAATACCAAAAAAACGTGATGTTTAGGTCACAAATTTTAATATT
>CAZIES010000199.1:0-2916 GCA_964538295.1 uncultured Arcobacter sp.
AACACCATGATTTCAGCGATTTCTCCATTCAAGTATTCACTATTATTTGTCACGGTAGTTGATGTACCTAAGTCATCATAGAACCTCTCTACAAAACTAACTATTTTATCCAATACTCTTGGAACTATCTTTTTTCTCTCTAAGAGTTTTGGTTTTACTTTTAGGGTTTTTGCTATGTCATCTTTTAGTGGTATTCGTTGTTCATAGATGTATTTATCTACTACTTGCTTAACTTTTTTACAGTCTAGGTTTTCTTCGGTACAGAGTTTATCATAGGCTTTTGTTTTTTCTTCATCCCAAAATCTTTCAAACTCTTCTTCTATATCATCTGAATTATCTATTCTCAACAAGTTTTCATTGATAAACTTTTCGATTAATTCTCTTTTACTTCTTAGTTGTGGGTTATTGTTTAAAATGTTCGTAATGTTTTCTTTTTGCTTCTGTTTTATTTCATCATCTTCAGTATCCTTATATCGTGCCAGTAGTTGTAAGATATAATTTACATTGATTTCATCTTTATGGATAAGCTCTAATTCAAAATCTACATCTTCTAAAATAGATACCTTTTCAGTTCCTTCAACTTTGCCTATTGTAGATTTTATCTCTTCATGCATATCAAGATATTTTGATTTATAGTCTTCAAATTCTTGTTCACTCATATTCACATCAGACCATTTAAAATCACTAAATCCAGAGATTACATTTTTTACTCTCATTAGTTCTCTAAATGCTTTTACAAACTCTAGTTTGCTATCTTCTCCTACTAAATCATTGACACTATCAACAGTAGGGACTATTTGTTTTAAAACGTCATACTTTTCATTGAATTTAACAACATACTCTTCATAAGGTTGCATAAGAATGATCTCCTTTGCATCTTTATTAGAAAAAAGTGCAATAGCATCATCTGTATATTTTTTTAAGTTTCTAAAACAGATTACATTACCTTGGGATTTTTGTTCATTTAGGATTCTATTTGTTCTTGAAAATGCTTGTATAAGTCCATGATATTTTAAGTTTTTATCTACATAAAGTGTATTTAATCTTTTACTATCAAATCCAGTTAAAAACATATTGACTACAAGTAATATATCTATCTCTTTGTTTACTACCCTTTTTGAAATGTTTTCATAGTAGTTATAAAATGTTTTTGAATCTTTTGTTGAGTATTTACATCCAAACATTTTATTATAATCCTCTATAAACTCATCAAGCTTTTCTCTTGAGTGTTTATTAATATGTTCTTCATCTATATGTGCTTCATCGGCACCATCTATATCCATATCACCTGTAGCATCTTTGTCCTCTTCATTTGCACTATATGAAAAAATTGTTGCTATTTTTAGATTGTGTTCTTTCTTTTTAAATACCTCATAGTATTTTATTAGCATATCAACAGAACTTACACACATCATCGCTGTAAACTCTTTACTATGTGTTTTCCTACCATGATTAGCAATGATATAGTCAACAATTTTATCAACTCTTTCATCACTTTCTAATAGCTCTTTTGTATCAATAGCTTCAACTTCAATATCAATATTAGTTGCACTATCTTTTTTTTCTTTATATCTTCCTACATACTCAACAGAAAACTTCAATACATTATCATCATTAATCGCATCTGTTATCACATATTTATGAAGACAATCATCAAATAATTCCTTAGTCGTTCTTTTACCTAGTGTATTACTTGTTGCATTTTCAGCAAAGATTGGAGTCCCTGTAAAACCTATCATCTGATTATTCACAAAGAATTTACTGATTGCTTTATGGGTTTCACCAAATTGACTTCTATGACACTCATCAAAGATAAATACAATATGTTTATCTTTTAACTGTTCCATTTTTGATAGATACTGTTTTTTAGAGATTGCTGTATTTAACTTTTGTAAAGTTGTTACGATTAGTTTAGTATCATCACCAAACTGTTTAACTAAAGCTTTTGTATTATCTGTTCCATCCACTGAACCATCAGAAAAACTATTGAACTCTTTGGTAGTTTGATAATTTAAATCTTTTCTATCTACTACAAAAACTACTTTATGCACTTTTGGAAGCTTCATAAGTATTTGAGAAGTTTTAAAGGAAGTGAGTGTTTTGCCACTTCCTGTTGTATGCCAAATATAGCCATTTTTATTTGAGTTTGATACTCTATCTATGATAGCCTCAACTGCCCAAAACTGATAAGGTCTTAGAACCATTAATATTTTTGGAACTTCTGCTAAAACGACATATTTACATATCATCTTAGATAAATGACACCGCTCCAAAAAAGTCTCTGCAAACTCTTCAAGATGTGTAATATTGTTATTCTCTTTATCTGCCCAATAAAATGTTTGCTTAAAACTCATAGATTCTAGTTTACTATTAGCATAATACTTCGTATTTACACCATTTGATATTACAAAGAGTTGTATATAGTTAAACAGTGCATTATTAGCAGAATATGAGTGCCTTTTATATCTAAGTGTTTGATTAAAAGCCTCTTTTAGTTCTAGTCCTCTACGTTTCAGTTCAATTTGAACCAAGGGGAAACCATTGATCAAAATAGTCACATCATATCTATTTTTATACTTCCCCTCTACGGTTACTTGTGAAGTGACTTGAAAAAGGTTTTGACACCAATGCTCACTATCTAAAAATTCTATCCATTTAGTAGTCCCATCATCGCAAGGTAAAACAAACTTATCTCTTAATATCTTTGCCTTTTCAAATATAGAACCTTTTTTTAGGTGGTTTAGAACTCTTTTAAACTCTGCATCACTTATTGTTATTTTATTATGTTTTTCAAGCTGACATTTGAGGTTTTGTTCCAATGCTGTATCATTCTCGATAACAATTCTCTCATATTCACCACGTTCAAGTTGTTTAAGTAAGTTTTCTTCTAGTATTGCTTCTGATTGTGTGCTCATT
>CAZIES010000200.1:0-2879 GCA_964538295.1 uncultured Arcobacter sp.
GTTTACGAGAGAATTACTAGTCTATTAAAAGAGAAAAATATTACCAAAAGAGAGTTTGCAAAGCGTCTTCGTGATTTAGAACCAAAACTAAAAAGTACGGGTGAAATTCCTAGTGAAAAGACGGTTTATAAATATTTAGATGGTTCTATCGCTATTAAGATTGAACTGATTCCTTATATTGCAGAAGTGTTACAAATCTGCGAACAAGAGTTATTTACTTATGATGAGAAGAGTCGAAAAAAGTTTTTCCAAAATCTTATAAAAACTGCTAATGATGAAGAGATTTCAATCCTTACAAAAAAGTTCAACCTCAAATATACAAAAGCTTCTTATGCCAGTGAACCAACAACACTATATAATAAAACTTCATTGGAAGAGGAACTAAAAACACTTTTACCTTATGCGCCTAAACCTTTGCTTCAAAACTTTGTAAGTAAGCTCAAAGAGCTTAAAGAGTTTAATGAAAGCATTTAGCGTAATTGACTTCAAACAACATCTATGGTATACTACTTCCATAATTCGCCTACGGGTACACCCACTTTTTTTAAGTGGGGCTAATTAACTTATGACATTTTATTACTATTTCTTGGAAATCATTTTTATTTACAATACCTATTTTATTCATTAGTCTTTTTATACTAAAAACTTTAAGTTGAAGTATCATTGCAGAGTTTTTAGTTAATCGATTTTGTTTATTAATATATTCAAAGGTGTGAAAGTAATCATTGTTTTTTAGTTTACTTGTAAATGGTATTCCTATAAACAAATCACTTGTTAGTTTTCTTAAAATAATCACTGGTCTTGCAAAGTTTTTATCTTTTCCATACTCCTCACTTCCAATATTTTGACCAATTTTTGCCCAAAATATTTCTCTAGTTTTTATACCTAGTTTTCTTTTATTTTTATTTGTCTCTTTTTTAACTTCATTCCACTCATCATAAATATCACTCATAGTATCCCTTCTTCTTGTAAAGAATAAAACCCATTTTTTGTAAAGATAATATGGTCTAGTAGTTCAATTCCTAATATTTTAGCTGACTCTTGTAGTCGTTTTGTTACAGAGATGTCTTCATAACTTGGCTTTAGTATGCCACTTGGATGGTTGTGTGCTACGATAATAGAGGCACATCGTTTCTCTATAGCATAAGAGAAAACTTCTCTTGGATGTACAAGGCTTTGGTTGAGTGTACCAATAGTAATAATATGGGTATCGATTAAATGATTGGCTCCATCAAGGTAGAGGGCTAAGAAGTACTCTTGTTGTTTATATTTGTAAGCCTGCAACTCTTTATAAACATCTTCTGAAGATGAGATTCGTTTATGGTTACTTTGAATCAAATAGCGCTTGCTTAACTCTATGGCACTTAAGATTTGTGATGCTTTTGCTTTGCCTAGACCATGAATAGATAGAAGCTTCTCAAGATTTAAGGTCTCAAAATTGTTGTTTAGAAGTTTTATTAACTCTTTTGCTAAGGTTATAACATCTTTACCTTTTATACCAGTTCCAAGCAGTATTGCCATAAGCTCGTAATCTTTTAGTGCTTTTTCTCCTAATTTATCAAGCTTTTCTCTTGGTTTATCAATGTTATTTAGATTTGTAAAAGCATTCATAATGACTCCTTTTTATTTTAATACTATACAGTAATAATTTATCTCATTATAAAAGTATTGCATATTGTAATCATTGTTGATATATGCTACTATTTTGTGGTGTAAGGAGTCAAAGATGTATACAGTGATTTTTGAAGTTGAAATAAAAGAGTGGGCAAAAGATAAGTATCTTGACATTGCAACAAATCTTCGTGAACAGCTTGTAAAAGTAGAAGGGTTTATCTCTATAGAACGCTTTCAAAGTCTTGCAAATGAAGATAAGATGTTAAGTCTCTCTTTTTGGGAAGATGAACAATCAATAAATAACTGGCGAAATAACTATGACCATCAACATGCTCAACAGCAAGGTAAAGATGAACTTTTTTTAGATTATAAAATTAGCGTGGCTAAGATAGAGCGAAGCTATACCCTTAATGATAGGCAAGAAGCTCCTAACTAGGGTTAGAACTTCATTTGCTTTAAATAATCTGCTATTTGAGGAATATAATCTTTTCTGCAGACTAAACATGTAGGGATATAAGCTGTTGTTTTATCAAGCTTTGTGATTTTTAACTCTTCTGTGAATCCTAACTTATCTACAAGATTAGTTGGTAAGAGTGTCTTTCCCATACCTGCTTTAACACAGGCTAAAATTGTCTCTAAACTTCCAAAGGCCAATGATTTTTCTACCTCTTCGCCTTGTTCAATAGTGTACTTTTTTAAAAACTCATCATAGGCACACCCTTCTTTAAAGGAGAGTATCACATTAGGATAGAACTTATCTTTTGGTTCAAGTATTGCTATCTCTTCTTCGTAAGTTTGTAAAACCACTAAATCATCATGTCGAGGAATACCACTTACAAAAGCGATATCCACTTTATACTCTAAAAGCATTTGGGTAATAACTCTTGTGGTTCCGGTTAGGAGTTCTAGCTGTATATTTGGATAATCTTTATGTAATGTCATAAGAAAGGATGAAATTCGAACTGCTGCATTACAATCTGTGGAACCAACGATGAGTTTTTTTTGATGCTGTTCATTTTGCATATCAAGGACCGCATCCTCTACACGGCGTACAATCTCTACAGCATGTTTATAGAGTTTTTCCCCTTCATTAGTTAATATAACACCTTTAGGAACACGATGAAAAAGTACTTGCCCAATAGATTTTTCTAGCTGTTTTATACGTGAAGTTACATTTGATTGGGCGAAGCCAAGCTTCTTAGCTCCTAGTGTAACGCTTTTTTCTTGGGCAACAGTTACAAAAACTTTGAGTAAATTTGAGTCCA
>CAZIES010000201.1:0-2871 GCA_964538295.1 uncultured Arcobacter sp.
TTCTCTTCTAAATAGTGATTTTGTGTAAACACTGCATATGCTGGTAATGTAATAACTTCATATCCACTTTTGGGCATCCAGTATTGATAGATATATATCATCAGCCTTTCAATATCTCCATACTTACCTTCATGATGAAAAACAGCACATAAAGATTCATAAATTTTTAACTTACTTATTGAGTTGTTTGGCTGAAAACTCTCATCAACTTCAAGTGCTGCAACATAATTACACTCGTCATAGGGAATCATAATCGTACTATCATGATAAATTCCAATATGAGTGCTCTCTTTTAGGTTACTTTGATATGCAAAAGCTAGTAATCGTTGCCATACTTTTGAAAGCCCTTTTTCATCATAACCTTTGAGCCTAAGATATGCACAGGTTTTAGGAGGAACCACTCTTATGCTTGGTTCTAAACCTTCGAACTCTTTTATAGACTCATCATCAATATCAAATTTGTTTTTAGTGAAACTTCTAAATGCTCCCTTTCTCCATTGACTCGGCGTATAAGTAAAACGTTTTTTGAATGCTTTGATAAATGACGTATGAGAATCATAACCACACGATCTTGCAATCTCAGTAATGGTAGAATAATTATCAGTTATTAGAAGATTTGCCGCCTTTTGAAGTCTTATTGATGTGATTTTCTCAAAAACATTCTCACCTGTCTCTTCTTTAAATATTCTGTGAAAATGATACTTACTAACACTATTTAACCTTGCTAACTCATCCAATGTCATATCTGTACCAATATGCGTATAGATATAATTTAAGGTTTTATTAACGACTTGTGCTCTTTCGTGTTTTGTTTCTCTTTTCATAATTTATTATAACAAAGGATAGGAATAATAGCAATATAAGATAATAAAAATGAAATTTAAGATAGAGAATTATTTTTTTTAATACTCTATACTTCTAAAAAGATTAAGGAGAATAACATGACAAAACATATTTGTAAAGAGAATAGTTTTGTAGGATTTGAGTTTCTAGCAGCTGAACCAATCTCTAATAGCATTAAAATCTATCATCCCTTTGCCACCTTAGCAAACGAACATTTTTCCAATAAAGGCTTCGATATTAGCTCATTAGAGTGTGGTTCAATTCAAATTTCATTTGAAAATTTAACAAAAGAAGAAAAAATAGCGTTATCTGAAGAAGTAAAAGACTTTTTAAAAAGATCAAGACAAAAAGTAATAAAAGATTTTTTAATTTATAAAAAATGGTATTAATTCTTTAAAATCAAAAAAAACTTTTTTATAAAGACTTATTTTCATTCATCTAATTGTGTTAAAACTTTATTTCGACCTGAATTTTTAGCTTTATAAAGTGCATCATCTGCTCTTTTTGTTAAAGAGTCAATTGTATCATTTGGCTTAAATAAACTGATTCCAAAACTTGCAGTTTTATTACCTACTCTAGTAAAATCAAAAGAAGCTATTGTTAATCTTATATTCTCAATCATATTAGCAGTATCTTTTAATGTAGATTCAGGACATATAATTAAAAACTCTTCTCCACCCCATCTACCTACTATATCTGTTTTTCTTGAACTTGTTTTTAAAATATTTGCAATTTCAGTTAAAACTTTATCTCCAACTAAATGCCCATAGGTATCATTCACACTTTTAAAATCATCAATATCTAAAATTGTTAGTGTAAAACTGTGGTTATATCGTTCTGATCTATCAATCTCATTTTGAAGAAACTCATCAAGTTTAACACGATTATAAATACCTGTCAGTTTATCTGTAATAGCTAACTTTTCTAACTCTTTTGTTTTTTCTTTTATTTCATCTTTCATATCACTTTCAATGATTGAAATATCATCAAGTTCTTTTTTGGATAATTTAATATAAATTATAAAAATTATAATAAGCATCAATAAAAACAGAACTAATAAAATAATACTGATATAAAGATACTCTTGAAGTTCCTCTTTGATAAAGCTTATCTCAATATCAGCTCCTAAGATATATTTATTACCTTTTTTTGTAGTCATAGGAATTAATATTGATCTAAATGTTCCCCACTCATCTGTACTCTCTTCATATTTAATCTCGTTTTGTTTTAATAAATTTTTAAATAGTTCTGTTCCTTCGGTGAACTCTCTATAATACAAGTATTCACCATTTTCTAACTCCTCTTGCGTTCCATTTGTACTTGTAAAATATAATCTTCCAACACTATCTTGAACCATCGTATAAACAAATGCGATATCAATTTTATTTGTAAATTCAGTTAGCTTTAGAGTGTTGCGGATATCTTCATCTTTTAAAATGGAATCTTTGGTTAATGCTCGATCATGGAAATCATCTGGCAATATACTCACCGCTGCATAAGCAGCATCTTTTAACTGCTTATCAACTGAGTTATAAAATATCTCTTTGTGTGATTGATAAATAAAGTAAGAGTTTAATGATGCAGTTATTATTAAAGTAAATAGAAACACAAATACAATGCTGTTTTTTACTTTAAAGTTGTTGAGTAGCTTTTCAATCATATAAATAACTTTTTATTAAAATTGTTAAATTGTACATCAATTTTATTTAAAAAACTAATATATCTTAAGAGCAGCCTCTTAAATTCACTATTTATGTAATAAAATAATATATTAAAATTTTTAAACTTAGATGATTTAAGTGTTTCAAAATATTAAAAATAACTTAGTTTTAACTAACTTAGATGCAGCTTGTTTATTCTATAAAGTACCTAAGAATTCAATTTAGAACTTCTGTTAAATTCCCATTATTGTAGCAACTATTTTTCTACTACCTCCAAAGTCCCTATGTTCACCTAAATAAATACCTTGCCATGTACCAAGATTGAGTTGTCCATTGGTTATTGGTAAAGTCAAAGAAACACCAAAGA
>CAZIES010000202.1:0-2871 GCA_964538295.1 uncultured Arcobacter sp.
TATAGTCTCTTTTTCTGGAAGATTGATGGATAGTGCGATGATTGATAAACGTGTACAATATGCACTAGAGACTGATTTTGTTTTAGGTATTTATAATCCAAAGTCAAAAAAGAGTATCAAACCCTATGAAAATTTCCTAAATACCTTGACTTTACACAAAGAAAAAATTGTTATCATTGCCCAACATCTTGGACGAAATGACAAAGAAAAACTTATTATTACAACAACAACAAAATTAATAAAAGCAGGTATACACAACCCAGATATTGGAATGTCTACACTCATTATTGTATGTAACTCTCACACTAAACTTACAAAAAATGGTTTAGTATTAACTTCTAAAGCCTAAATCTTTAAGTATGAAACAATTTGAACATGGTGGGGACATAAATGCATTTGCAAAGTCTCTAAAATGTAATAAAAAAGAGATCATTGATCTCTCCTCAAATATTAATTTCATTCAACCAAAATGCAAAATAGATTTTAATATCTTAGCCATTTCAGCATATCCAAACTATGATAAGCTTTACAAAAAGATTGCCAATCATTATGAGGTCTCAAAAAACCAATTGGAGCTGTTTAATGGTGGTAGTAGCGCTATTTTTACACTTTTTAGGCATTTAGGATTAAAACACTGTACTATCTATTCGCCTGCTTATTTAGAGTATAAAAAAGCAAGTATTATCTATAACTATAAACTAAATTTGATTAACCGTTTTCATAAAAATCCAGCAAAAATCAAAAAAAATTCTCTTGTTATTTTTGTAAACCCATCAACCCCTGATGGAAAATATTATGATATTGAAAAACTGTTAAAACTTTGGAAGAAAAAGAACTGTACGATATTAATCGATGAAAGTTTTTTAGAATTTACCAAAAAACCTTCTGCTGTTCGTTTTATCAAACAGTACGATAAACTCTATATTCTTAAATCTATGACAAAGTTTTATAGCAGTGCTGGTATTCGTATAGGAACCCTACTCTCAAACAAAACCAATATTAGAAAACTCAAAACAAAAGAGCCTATGTGGAAGCTTTCAGAATTTGATATGAATTATATTCTTACAGTTATAAAAGATAAAGGTTTTGTAAAACAGACCATTCAAACCACTAATAACAACAGAAAACTACTCGTTGATGCCCTAAAGAAATATGCTTTTATTAAAAAGATTTATAAAAGCAGTGCCAACTATATTTTAGTTGAATTACAAAATATTGATACAGTCACCCTACAAGAACAGCTTAAACCATTTAAAATCATGATACGAAGTTGTGAGAACTTTG
This sequence comes from uncultured Arcobacter sp., assembly GCA_964538295.1. Taxonomy (GTDB): domain Bacteria; phylum Campylobacterota; class Campylobacteria; order Campylobacterales; family Arcobacteraceae; genus Arcobacter_A. Next base: position 1,285 of record CAZIES010000202.1, read on the forward strand.
ACTTTCTAAACAAACACCATGTTAGAATTGCTGTAAAAAGTAAACAAAGTATTCATAAACTATGTGATGCACTTGACAAAATGAGTTAAAACCAATGTACTTACAAATTGCACTAATAGCTTATATCATTGATTACTTCTTTGGTGAATTTGAAAAGTTAAAATTTATTAGACACCCTATTATTCTTATGGGAAACTATATAAGTTGGTTTGAAAAAAGATTTTACAAAGACTCAATTCTTAGAGGTACACTTTTAACTCTTTCACTCCTTTGTATTGTTTTTTCTATCACGTACTTACTTAGTATGATAGATAACATAATCATCCAAAGTTTTTTAGCTTCTTTTACCCTTGCTAGTAAAATGCTCTATGATAGCGTAATTGATGTCATCTCATCGTCATCCAACAAAAAAAAGAAGCTCTCCTATTTAGTTAGTAGAGATACAAAAGATATGTCTGATAATGACATTAATAAAGCCTGTATTGAAACCTATGCTGAAAATTTAAGTGATGGGGTTATTGCTCCTTTATTCTATCTTATTTTATTTGGTATAGTTGGTGCATTTGTTTATAAAGCTATCAATACTTTAGATTCAATGGTGGGTTATCGAAATAAAAAATATGAAAAATTTGGAAAGTTTTCTGCACGACTTGATGATGTTGCTAACTATATTCCTTCACGAATAACAGCTCTACTCATTGCCCTATTTTTTAAATCAAAAAAAGCATTTTTAAACTTTTATTCCCAGGGGAAAAAACATGAAAGTATCAATGCAGGTCATCCAATTTCAGCTATGGCGATTGCTCTAAATATTAAACTTGGTGGACCTACATCATACTTTAATCAAATAAAAAACAAACCTTTTTTTGGAGAAGGAAAAGAAAAAATAACAAAAGAAGATGTCCTTAAATCACTCAAATTCAAATCATATTTCGACATATTTATTTTTGTTATTTTTATAATATCTATACTTTTTAAACTCTAAAAGAATTTAAAGATTTAAATTATTTTTAAGAAATGAATATTATAAAATAAATACTCTTTAATCTAAAAATTGATTTTATACTATAATTATATTAGTATTTACACTTTTTATACAATTAGCACTATTTTGATTGATAGTTTGTAACAGGAGAGGAATTTTTATTATTTATTAGTCCATAACCATTATAGGCAGTAAAGAAACCAAAAATAATCACAAGTATAGCTGCTAGTTTAATAATGATATTACGTAACTCATTTTGTTTTAAAAGTCCTACAAAAAATCCTAAAGAGAACATTGCAGGAATAGTACTAAGTCCAAAAATCAACATCACAATTGCACCCCAAAAAACTGAAGCAGTACTTGCAGCAGTTATAGCAAATACATAAACAAATCCACAAGGTAAAAGACCATTTAATAACCCTAAAAAATAGAAACTAAAAAAGCTATTTGAAGATAAAAGTTTTTTAAAAGTTTTTTGATACCAAGACATTTGAGAAATTGAGTGTTCAATAGTTGTTAAAAACTTTAATTTCCCAACAAGTGAAAACCCTACTAAAATCATAAGGATTCCAGTTCCAATAAGAAGTAACCCATTTGCCATA
>CAZIES010000203.1:0-2864 GCA_964538295.1 uncultured Arcobacter sp.
GTACCAAGATTGAGTTGTCCATTGGTTATTGGTAAAGTCAAAGAAACACCAAAGAGTGATGTTTTGATGTGTGCTGGCATATCAACTAACACTTAATTACTAAATAGCCCTTATTTTATATATCAATGTGGTCAAAAGACCACTTTTAAACCACAAATGACCTTTAAAATCATACATATTTTATAGGTAAATAGAACGTAGCATCAAACTCCTTATTCTTATCAAAAACTGGATTTTTTCTAAAAATAGCAAATGAAGGTTGTGCGGTAGTTTCAAAACCGCTATTTGGCAGCCAAGTTTGATATACCCATCGAACTAAAGAGAGTAGCTCCCCAAGTTTTCCTTTAAATTCAAAGCTTACATATAGACCGCCATCAATATCCATTGTAGAAAGATTTGTTTCATTAATATTTATTTTATCACTTGTTGTGATAGCAGCAGTATAAAAACAGTCCTTTGCAGGAGTAATAATAGGATTATCATGAAAAATTCCTATTTCCTCATAGACATTAATATCATTTGAATAAACCCAAGCAAGCATTTTTTTCCATAAGACTTCAACCTCTTTATGAAAATATCCTCTTTGATGTAAGACAAAAGCTTTTTGTATTGGCATTTTAACAATATTATATTCAATTGTAGAGTAATCAAATTTTTCTTTTAAGGGTAGTTCAGATGTTTTTAGTATTTCATCCGAATAATCTTTAAAACCTCCTTGTCTCCATTGTGTCGGTGTTTGATTAAACCTCTTTTTAAATGCATTTATAAAAGAAGTTTGAGATGAATAGCCACATGAATTTGCAACTTCAGTTATAGTTGAATGGATATTAGTAAGTAAGAGGTTAGAGGCTTTTTGCAATCTTATGGATTTAATTGTCTCATATATATTTATACCTATTTGTTTTTTAAATAGTTTATGCAGATGAAATTTACTGATTTTAAAATTGTTAGCTAACTCGTCTAAGTTGATATCGGTATCAATATGGTTATAAATATATCTTAAAGTCTCATTTGCAATTTTCTTATGTAAATTAACTGTTTTTTTCTTATTCATTACAACACCTAACAAATTTATTTAATATTTTGAACAAAAATGAATAATATATATAGCAAGAATTATAAAGAATAAAAGATTAAATACTGCTAAGATTTTAGGAGATGAAAAAGTTTCAACTAGGGGGTTTTATGAAAAAATTAGCAATCTTGTTGTTTTTTATAATTTTTTTAACAATATTAAAAGTTCTTAATAACGTTGAAGAATCAAACTCAAACTCTACACGTGAACCAGGGTTGATTTTTAGTAATCTAAAATAAAATTATAAAGGAAAAACTATGAATGAAATTTATACTTTCTCAATGATAATTTCTTTAATCATTTTTGCAATAGGAAGCTCTCTTGCTCCAGGACCAAGTAATATTATACTTTTATCTTCAGGACTAAATTTTGGATACAAAAGAACTATTCCTCACATTTTAGGTGTAATGTTTAGTTTTCCACTTATGATTGTATTAATGGGTTTAGGTCTTGAAGTAGTTTTCAAAACTTATCCTGTGATTCTAGATATAGTTAAATACATTGGAATAGCATATTTAGCTTTTGTTTCATTTAAGATTTTAACTGCTAAATATACACTCGAAAATAAACCAGATATAAAACCTTTTACTTTTATGCAAAGTGTTCTGTTTCAATGGGTAAATCCAAAAGCATGGATATTTTCAGTTAGTGTAGTTTCATTATATATAACAAGTGAAGAAAACTCAATTTTACAATTATTTGTAATTGTGATTATTTTTGTATTCTCAATACTTCTAACTTCATCTTGTTGGTCATATTCTGGAGTCTTATTAAAAAGGTTCATTAATAATGAAAAATATATAAAACTATTTAATATAGGGATTGCAGTAATGCTTATATTATCAATTATAATGATATTAGCAGAAGGATAAAAAACATGAAACTAAGATATTTTTATATCACAAATTTAAACAAGCAAAGGAGATTTTATGAAATGTAATGTAGGTGGTTTTGATTTAGCAGCTCGTGCTGTATTAGGTTCGTTATTAATAGCATATGCTTTTTTTAATGATCAAATGTGGGCATATTTAGGGATTATTCCCTTATTAACTGCTATTTTCCGTTTTTGTCCGCTTTATACGTTTTTCAATTTCAGTACAAAATGTAAGAAAAATACAGAACAATGTACTCAATAGAAGAATAGTCTTCTTATTTTAATTAAGAGGTAAATAAAAGCCAAAAACTTCTAAATCATTTTGAAAAAAGTCATATTCTTTACAAGGTATAAACCCCATGTTGTTATATAATTGTAAAGCTTTTTTCATTGATTTCGTAGTGTGTAAAATGACTTTGTTATTTCCATCAATTTTAGCTTGGCTTATACACTTTATCGTAAGTGCCTTGCCGATACCATTCCCTTGAAACTTAGAATCTATACAAAGAAATCTAATCCCAGATGAATTGAGCTCTTTTTTAGCTGTTGACAAAGAACCATATGCTTTCATATCTGAAAAATAGACTACCCCACCTAATACCTCATTTTCTTTTGATACAGCAACAAAGATTTTAGATAGAGGCTCTCTTAAAAACTGTTCAAGACTATTTAATGTTTGATAATAATTTGGATCTTCATCATGTGAGGGAAAATCGTTAAGACTACTATAGCTTGCAACTATTATTGATTTTAAAGACTTTATCTCTTGTGGGTTTATTTCTCGTATATGATATTTCAACTTTTTCTCATATTTTAAAATTAAATTTTATTATATCCTATTTTTTATTTTCCCATTATTGTAGCAACTATTTTTCTGCTACTTCCAAAGTCTCTGTGTTCACCCAAATAAATACC
>CAZIES010000204.1:0-2863 GCA_964538295.1 uncultured Arcobacter sp.
GTCGAGCAATTTTAGAACTACTTGAAGAGATTGTTTCATATGATGATATTATGACCATTGCACTAAGTGGTATTGCTTCTCAACGAATCTCGGATACAACAGGCTATAACAGTTCAACCATACAGTCGCTTTTTGTTAAGCATAAAGAGCATGACTTTTTTCCTTATAAAGTGATACTATTAGATGAAGCCTCTATGGTTAACTCAGTGATGTTTTATCAAATTATTTCCAAAATTAGTGAAGATACAATTTTTATTATTGTGGGTGATGATGGACAGTTACCTGCTATTGGTGCAGGAAATATTTTGGCTGATTCTATTAAGTATACTTTAGCACCTATTTGTAAGCTTACAAAAATTTATCGTCAAAATGAACATCAAGCAATTGCGCTTATTGCAAACGATATTAGGCAGGGTCAAGTGCCAGCTTATAAAGAACAATATGAAGATTTTAAATTTGTTGATGTTTCAATCAGCAACTATTATGCTGCAAAAAACTCTTTGGCTCAAAATGAATTTTCAAATTTACGTGTTGATAATTCTGAAATGATTTTGAACAATATTATTCATATTTCAGCTTCATATATCAAAGAGTTTTATACGTTAATAAAAGAGAAAAATATTGCTAATGCCTTAACGCTTTTTCAAATAATTACGCCAATGAAAGGTGGAGCTTTAGGGGTTGAAAACTTAAATATACAACTTCAAAAGCTTTATAATAGTTCAAGAGAACAGTCTGTTAAAAAACGTATTTATGAGTATAAGTTAAGTGATAAAGTGATTCATATTAAGAATGAAAATATGAAAGCTCAGACCATGAGTATGTATAAGTCCAATTCACTTGATTTTGTGGAAAAACGGGTTTTTAATGGGCAATTAGGGTTAATTATTAAACTTGATTTTGAAGAAAAACGTTGTATTGTACTTTATCCCAATGATGATATGGTTGTTTTTTATGATTTTGATGAGCTAGATACCCTTATCTCCTTGGCATATTGTTTAACGATTCATAAAACGCAAGGAATGGAGTATGAAAATGCTTTAATTCCAATGACGTTTTCACACTATATTATGCACAATACAAAACTTCTTTATACGGCGATAACACGGGCAAAAAGAATGTGTTATATCGTAGGTGAAGAGGATGCTTTTAAGAGTGCTTGTAAACGAATTGAGACAACAAAAAGAGAATCCGTTATCAATGATTTATTAAGTGCTACAATTACTTGATTTTTAGAATCATTTAAAGTAGTAGTTTCTTGATTAAATTGCATCATAATTTAACTAAATCAAAAGTATTATTTCTGTAATATATCTAAAATTTTTATACATCACAAAGAGTCTTTATGTGGTGTTTTGAGGAATATATTTAATGATTACGTGGATGCAGAAGCATAAAAAATGGCTAGTTATTACTATTTGGATTAGTACAATCGCATTTGTTGGTGCAGGTTTTGTAGGTTGGGGTTCATACGATTATGGAAAATCAAGTGGAGCAGTAGCAGTTGTAGGTGATAGAAAGGTCACTTATGATGAGTATCAAAGAGAATACAGTAATTTATATCAACAATACTCTCAAATCTTTGGTGAAAAGTTTAATCAAGAGATGGCAAAACAGATGAAACTTTCTGAGTTAGCGTATCAATTTGTTATTGAGAAAAATCTTATTATGTCATTTGGTGATGAGTTAGGTTTAGATGTTACTGCAAAAGATGTTGCAAAAGAGCTTGTACAAATGCCAGCATTTATAAAAGATGGAAAATTTGACAAAGAGACATATCTAAAAGTTTTATCTCAAAATGGAACGAATGCACAAGATTTTGAAAATACAATCAAAAGAAATCTTTTATTACAAAAAGTAGAGCAACTTTTCAAAGTTAATACTCAAGCGAGTGAAGTAAAAAACTTAAATCAACTTCTTTTTTCAGAAGATAAAATTGCTATTAAAATTTTAAAAGCGGATAATATTACAGTAAATGTTGATAATAGTAAGCTTAAAGAGTATTGGGAGAAAAATAAACTTAACTATATGTCAGCTCCTTCTTATGAATTACAGTTTTCAAAAGCACCGATAGTTTCAGTTGAACATGCTACTGATACAATGAAAAATCATTATGGAAAATTTAAAAATGACTTTAAAAAAGAGGATGGTAAATTAAAATCTTTTGAAGAAGCAAAATCTGATATTGTTGCAGCATTGAATAAAAAAGCAGCAAAAAAAGAAGCGCTTAAGAAGTACATTAAACTTAAAAAAGGTGAAGCAAACTTTGACAGTAGTGCGGTTCTTTATGAAGATAAGTTAAACTATTCAGCCGATAATATTACTAAAATTAAAGGTGCTGTTCCTGGAACAGTTATTAAACCTTTTGTTGAAGGTAATGATTATGTAACTATTAAAGTTGTAAATACTTTCAAACCAAAACCTCTAGCTTTTGAAAAAGTAAAAAATGATGTAATTGTAGATTATAGTCAAGTTCTAAAAACAGAAGAGTTACAAGTGCAAGTAGTTGAAGAGTTAGATAACTTTAAAGGACAAGAGATTGGTTTTGTAAATCGACATGATATTGCTAAGATTCCAGGATTAAACCCAACTCAAGCGTCAGAGTTTTTAAATAAACTTTTTGCAACTACGGCTAAAAAAGGGGATATTACTATTGGTAATGATGTTGTTTTATATGAAATTTTAGATAGTCGCCTTGGAACGTATGATGCAGCAAAAGATAGTGCGGTTCAACAAACACTTAAACAGCTTCAAGATGCAGAGTTAATGACAAACTTAGTAAAACGTCTTGAGCTGAAATATGAAGTACATTCATTAGAACCACTCCGAAACTTTATTCCAAAACTTTGAGACACCTTTTTTA
>CAZIES010000205.1:0-2817 GCA_964538295.1 uncultured Arcobacter sp.
GTGGGAGCAAAAATGAGTGAAAATTTCTTATCATCTTTAAATGAATCTCAACAAAAAGCAGCACAACATATTGACGGTTCTTTGTTGATACTAGCAGGGGCTGGTTCGGGTAAAACCAAAACCATTACAACACGGTTAGCTTATTTAATTTCTATTGGGATTGATCCTTCTTCGATTCTAACTTTAACCTTTACAAATAAAGCTGCTACAGAGATGCGAGAACGTGCTTTTTCACTGATTGACTCTAATGCAATTAATACGCCACCGCTTCTTTGTACCTTTCATAAATTTGGACTTCTATTTTTAAAATTTAATATGACAAAACTCAATAGAAAGAATAATTTTATTATTATTGATACTGATGATAAAAAAAGAATTATAAAATCAATTGATAAAGAGATTACAACATCACTGCTTGTTTCTGAAATCTCTAAATATAAAAATACATTATTGACTCCTATTGAAGCAAAAGCAGCTGCTCAACTTAAACTCTATCAACAAATTGCTGATGTCTATGAAAAATATGAAGCTTATTTATTAAAAAATAACTTAGTCGATTTTGATGATTTATTACTGCTTCCTTACAAAATTTTAAAAGATAATGAAGCGTTAGCCAAAGAGACCAGTGCTCGTTATCAGTATATTATGGTCGATGAGTATCAAGATACCAATGAGTTACAATATAGACTATTACGTCTTTTATGTACAAATCACAGTAACCTTTGTGTCGTTGGTGATGATGACCAATCTATTTATGGCTGGCGTGGGGCTACCATAAAAAATATTTTAAATTTTAAAGACCATTTTGAAAATACCGTGGTTGTAAAACTTGAAGATAATTACCGCTCAACCGATACCATTTTAAATCATGCAAACCAACTCATAGAACATAATCGTGATAGACTAGGAAAAACACTTAGAGGGACACGTACAAAAGGTGACGCTATTCGTGTATATGAATCACATGATGAAAATGAAGAGACACGAAAACTCGTTGAAGATGTTCAAAAACTAATTGACAGTGGAGAGAGTCCACGAGACATAGCAATACTATTTAGAGTTAATGCTTTATCGCGTTCTTTAGAAGAGGGCTTTAATAAAGCCAAAATAAATTATAAGCTTGTTGGTGGAATGAAGTTCTACGAACGTGCTGAAATCAAGGATTTAATTGCTTACTTTAGAATTTTAACGAATGCAACCGATAATTTTTCACTTAAACGTATTGTTAATAAACCAAAACGAGGTATTGGGAAAACAACCATTGATAAACTTGATGCTAAATCAGTTGAATTAAAAAAGCCGATTTTTAACTTACTTGAGGAGTTTAGCGCTGATGAGTTAGCTGCAATTGTTGGCAAGAAAAACTCACGAACACTTAAAGTTTTTGTCGCTTCAATTATGGATTTACGTGATACCTTAGAAGAATCCAAGATGAAGTTTTTAGATGCCTTTGAAGATACCTTTGACTATCGGGCCTCTTATGATAATGCTCCTGATGGTTATGATAGACAAGCAAATATTGACGAGTTTTATGGATATATTCGAGACTATTTTATTCAACATCCTCATTTAGGTTTAGAAGATTTTTTAAATGAGATTGCTTTAGAATCAGAACAAGATGAACTCTACAATGAGGCCATCTCTATGATGAGTATTCATGCCTCTAAAGGATTGGAGTATAAGCATCTTTTTATTATTGGGCTTGAAGAGGGTTTTTTCCCAATTATTGGAGATGGAAGTGATATTGAAGAAGAACGACGATTAGGTTACGTTGCCCTAACACGAGCAATGGATAATTTAACACTATCTTTTGTGCATTCACGATTCTATAAAGGTAAAAGGGCAAATTTACTTAAATCAAGGTTCTTAAGTGAATCAGGTCTTGTAAAAGGGTGCTTAACTATTGAAAAACAGAGCTCTTATAAAAAGGGTGATTTAATTAAACATAAGATTTTTGGAATGGGTCGAGTACAAAAAGCAGTTAAAGCGGGGAAAGACTTTAAATTAACCATTAATTTTGGTGGAACACGAAGAGATATTCTTTCAAGTTTTGTGGAGAAGATGTAAAACTGAATGCAAAAAAGGCTTTATGATAATACTCCTTTGAATAAACTTTTGGTTGTAAATAAACCAATGTTTAGAAGTTCAAACTCATATTTAAATCAAGTCAAGCGTAAATTCCGCAATAAAAAAGCTGGTTTTAGTGGTACCCTTGATCCTTTTGCCTGTGGTTGTTTGATTGTTGCTTTTGGACAATACTCTAAACTCTTTCAGTACTTAAAGAAAACACCTAAAACGTATCGTGCTGTTATTTGGCTTGGAGTAAGTTCTGAGTCTTTGGATATAGAAAATATTATTAATATTGACGATGAGCATAGGCTAGATGAAATGTCACTACTAAATGAGGTTGAACAATTAATAGGGATTCATGAATATTTTCCCCCTAAATTTTCTGCAAAAAAAATTGATGGAAAACGCGCTTATGATTTGGCAAGAAATGGTCAAGATGTTCAAATGAAAAAGTCCTTAATGACTATTTATGATGCCAAATTGATTAATTATAATCATCCATTTATTACTTTTGAAACAACGGTAAGTGAAGGCTCTTATATACGAAGTCTTGCACAAATACTACTTGAAAAGTTAAAAAGAGTAGGTACGTTGTCATATCTTGAAAGAGTTAATGAAGGTAAGTTTAGTTTTGAAGATGAAAAATCACTCAATCCCTTAGAGTATTTAGATATGAAAGAAGTAAATTATAGTGGAGATAAAAAGTGGATTGAGGATGGAAAACGAATTAATAGTGATTTTTTAAGT
>CAZIES010000206.1:0-2733 GCA_964538295.1 uncultured Arcobacter sp.
ATTTCAAATTTATGCTTTTATATGTAATAAATTGATTTTATCATAAAATATTGAATCTATAATTACAGGATTTTTCTTGAACATACAAGAACACTATCACCAAGCACAAAACGCCTATAACAAAAGAGACTATAATAAAACTATTCAATTATGTAATCAAATTTTACAAAGTCATCCAAAACATTTTGAAAGCTGGAATTTACTAGGAAATACTTTTTTTTACCTTCAAGAATTAAATAGTGCAAAAGAGTTTTTTTTAACAGCCATTAACCTTAAGCCTGATTACTTTGATGCCTACTATATGCTAGGTAATGTTCTGTTTCAAGCCAATGAGTTTCACGATGCCATTGCAATTTGGAAAGAGAGTATTAAGATCAAACCTAACTTTGCACTCAGTTATGCCAATATTGCTATTGCATACTTAAGTTTAAATGATATAGATAATACTTTAGAATATTCACATCAAGCTTTAGATTATGATAAAAACTGCATTGATGCACTACGTTGTCTTGCTAGAGTTTATCAAAAAAGTTTTGATTTAGTCAATGCAAAAAAATATTTAGAACAAATCATTGACTTAGATAATACACAAATAGATGCAAAATTTGATTTAGCCTATGTTTACTTATCAAAGGAAGAGTATAAACAAGGATTTCAACTTTTTGAATCACGAATGCAAATGCCCCAACATAAACATATGTATGATTACTTACCCTTTAAAAAATGGAACCAACAATCTTTAACAAATAAACACCTTCTTATCTATCATGAACAAGGATTTGGAGACAGCCTACAATTTTCACGATTTTTTAATCAACTTAAGTGTAAAAAAATAACCATAGGAATTCAAAACTCACTTAATAAACTATTTTCATATAACTTTAAACACATCAACTTTGTCGGTGAAATCAAGTCTAATGATACATATGACCTAGTAACACCACTTATGAGTATTCCATTTCAACTTCAACTAAATAATATAACTAACCACCCATACTTATCAGTAGCGAAAAAAGATTTAGAAGCTTTCAAAACTAACAAGCTTAATAATAATCTCCTAAATATTGGTCTTGTATGGACAGGTTCTCAAACAAGTAGTCTCAATAAAAAACGTTCTATTAAACTTAGTTTTTTGAGTCCACTTTTAAAACTCAAAAACACACAGTTTCACTCACTACAAATTGAGAACAATGAAGGTATTAATAACTATGATATTAATAACCTTGGAAAAGATTTTAAAAATTTTTATGATACAGCCGTAGCGATTAAATCCATGGATTTAGTTATTAGTGTGGATACAGCCGTAGCGCATCTATCTGGTGCTTTGGGACAAAAAACCTTTGTTATTTATGAATATAATACTATTGATTTTCGTTGGATAGCAAAAAACAGGGAATCTATTTGGTATGAGAGCATCAAAATCTACAAACAAGAAGAATTAGATATAATTCGACAAAATATAGAAACACTCTTAAAGGAAAAAAATGACCTGTAACTATTTTGGGGAATGTGGAAGTTGTACGCTCTTTAATAAAACTTACGAAGAACAACTCAAATTTAAAATACAAAGAGAACAAGAACGTTTTCAAGAATTTACAACAAAAGACTTTGATATTATTAAAAGTGAGCCTCAACACTTCAGAAATAGAGCAGAATTTCGATTTTGGAAAAACTTTGATGAAAAGGGTGACTCAACACTATCTTATGCGATGAATAGCTTTGATAAAAAGCCCTTAGAAATAGACAACTGCTCAATCATATCACAAGATATTGCACAACTTATGCCAAAACTTTTAGCCTCAATTACACACAACCATCTACTTAAATTTAAGATTTATGCTTGTGAGTTTTTAAATGCGACAACAGGTGATATGCTTGTTACGCTTATTTATCATAAAAAACTTGATGAACAATGGGAAATAGCAGCAAAAGAGCTTGAAAAACAACTCAATATCCATATTATAGGACGAAGCCGAGGTCAAAAAGTTATATTAAGTAAAGATTATATTGAAGAAAAGTTATCCATTAAGAATGAAACTTTTACATTTCATTACCAAGAAGGCGGATTCACCCAACCTAATACTAAAGTTAACGTTCAAATGATAGAGTGGGTTTTAAATAATATGCAAGTAACTAAAGATTTATGTGAACTCTACTGCGGAGGTGGAAATTTCACCATACCACTTGCTCAAAAGTTTGAAAAAGTACTTGCTACAGAAATTTCAAAGACCTCTATTAACTCAGCGAAAAAGAATTGTTCTTTAAACAAAATTAATAATATAAAATTTATACGTATGAGTGCCCAAGAGTTTGTTGAAGCATTAGCGGCAAAAAGAGAATATAGAAGACTCCAACAAGAGAATGTCGATTTACAAGAGTATACTTTTGGCTCAAATAGCAATCAAAAAAGTACTATTTTTGTTGATCCACCAAGAGCAGGTTTAGATGAAACTACACGAGCCTTGACAAGTAAATTTGATCAAATTATTTATATCTCATGCAATCCAGAAACACTTCATAGAGATTTAAAGAGCTTAACAAAAACGCACCAAATCTTAAAATTTGCTTTATTTGACCAATTTAGTTATACTAATCACATAGAATGTGGATTGATATTAACCAAATATTAATTCCTGCTTAGTTATGATAAGAGAATAAATCAAAAATAACAAAAGGTAATCACATGAGAATCAATACAAACGTTTCATCTATTACTGCACAAGAAGCTAATAT
>CAZIES010000207.1:0-2699 GCA_964538295.1 uncultured Arcobacter sp.
CCGTACGACTACGATTATTTAAATGATCTAATTTTGCATTTTTTGAAATTAACAGTTCCGTCGCTTCATAAGAGCCATGTATAACTGCATAAAACAAAGGCGTAAATTGTTCCCCTGTTAAAATATCTATATCCATACCTTTTTTAAGTAACCACTGAATCGATGAAGGTTTGTTTTCCATAGCACAAATATGTAAATAACTCTCAGATTTGTCATTGGTCCATTGTAAACTCAAACCAGATTTTAACATTGTATTGAGTTTTGATTCATCAAAAGTAACATTTAAAAGTTCATTTAATAAATCCCAGGGTGTGTATTTTTTAGAACTGAAAAGTTTTTTAAACATCAAGCGCTTTCGAAAAGATTTTATAATTATCAGAATTATACACTCTTTTTAATTAAGAGTATAAATAGAAAAAAGAGTTGTTATGGTTGGTTTTAAAAACTAGAGAAAACTCTAGTTTTTAAAATCATTTTTCTCAAGATTTCCCTCAATAAGTGTAGGATCTGTTTGGTCTGGTTCTTCACCTGAAGTGATACCTACATTATTTTTATCAATATTAGCTGGTTGTGCTGTATTATTTGAAGCTGCACACCCTGCTATAAAGAGACTAATCATTAACACCATTAACGTTGAAACTAACTTTTTCATACCCACTCCTTATTTTTATTGGACACATTTGTCATAAAAAAATTATGCTATAATTTACATAAAAAAGTATTAGTTCACTCTAAACTAATAAATTATTTAAGCACTATTTAAGAGTCAAATTTTTTCTTCTATGTTAGAATATCTAAATAAAGGAGTTCCTATGCTAAAAATTCTACTATTTTCAATGACTACACTATTCATTCTTAGTGCCTGTAGTCATCAAAAACCAATGATAAAAAAGCCTAAACACTATAAAGTAACCCCAAAACTAAGCCACTCTTTTTACAATTAAATAATAAGGCAATTTTAGCTACTATTGCGACAAATCAACGCAAGGGTTCCAATGCAATATTTTGGTGAAATTCAAACAAAATACGAAGAAGTTTTCGTTACCTCTAGTTATCTTTACTTTAACCGTGAAGATGAAGTCATTACTACAAAAGATTTAAAACAAAAAATCAAAACAAATAAAGATCGAAAAAAGAATATTGCAGGAACAATTTTTCTTTATAATCCTGTTGTAACTCCCTTAGGATTTGATTCAAATAAATTTCTACTTGAACAAGATTTTGACCAATTTTATGAACTTATAGAATTAAAAGCAGAAACGTATATTACCGTTTTTAAACAAGCTATGAGAGATCAATGTGAAGGTAAAATAGTTGAAATAAAAAATCTCTTTAACCTTAATGAGCAAAATATTGATGCAAGCCAACTACTCATGAAATTTAACAGTGATTTAGAAAAATATAACTCCTCACAAAATACAGAGTTTGATAGAGATATTATGTATTTAGATGCACAAAATATTATTCCAAGTGGAAAGTTCATCTTTTTTGCTTGGGGTGAAAAAATCAACTCTAAAGAGTTTCCTTATATTCAAGAGTATGCCCAAGCTATTTATGATAGATGTGAAAACTTAGGTAAAAAAATTGCTTTTGTTTACAAACGTGAAAAATCAAAAGAGGGAGCAATCTCTCTTTTGCAATTTTCACACCCTATGCAAAATATAAAATATAAAAATAGCATTGCAAATGCGATTAAGAAATCCTTTGAAACAACACCCCCATCAATAGTAGCCTATGAATAAACAAAAGAAAAAATATATTCTTTTTGATAATGATGGAGTTTTAGTAGAAACGGAAAACTGGTACTTTAAAGCCAATCAAGAGATGCTAAAAACTCTTGGTTTAAAATTAGAAGAGGAGCACTATTTAAAGATAATGGCTCGAGGTGGTACTGCTTGGGAGCTTGCTTTTGAAAATGGTATTTCAAAAACAGTTGTAGATAACTTAAGAAACAAACGAGATGAGCTTTACCAACACTACTTACAAACCAAAAATATTGAAATACCTGGGGTTCATAAAATTTTAACCCAACTACAAAAAACCCATAAGATGGCAATCATCACCACTTCACGACGTGTCGATTTTGATTTAATTCATGCAAAGCGTGGTATTGTTGACTTTATGGAGTTTAGTTTATGTGTAGAAGAGTATCCAAAAGCTAAGCCTCATCCTGCCCCTTATCTTGCAGGATTAAAAAAATTTAATGCAAAAAAAGAAGAAACATTAGTAGTAGAAGATTCTCAAAGAGGATTAAGTTCAGCTGTTAATGCAGGAATTGAGTGTGCTATTGTTAAAAATGAGTTTACTAAAACCCATGATTTTTCAAAGGCCAGCTACTATTTAGAGTCCCTAGAAAAACTTTTAGAAATAGCCTAATACATAATGATATTTATAGAAAAAAGCTTTCACTTTCTCAAATAAATAATTATTAAACTCTAATAACTCATCCAAAAAAGTTTTTTGTTGAAAAGTAGTCATCATGATAGGCTCCTTTAAAAAAATAGTATATCATATTTATAAAAAAAGGCAAAATCTGAAATTTATCTAAAATTTAAAAAAAATCTATTGCTTTTGTACTAATTTAATTAAAGTTTAAATAAATAAAGAATAATATTCCATCCGCTTTAATTAAAAGCAAACGTGATGGGGTATCGCCAAGTGGTAAGGCCACGGTTTTTGGTATCGTTATTCGCAGGTTC
>CAZIES010000208.1:0-2655 GCA_964538295.1 uncultured Arcobacter sp.
GAATTTTATAAATCTGTGCAGGTGTTTTTTCATGGAGAATATCACGTGCGTTTGAACGGTTATTACTAAAGGTTTTTAAAACATTCCCACTTCCAGTATTATACGCACTAATAACACAATACTCGTGAGAAATAGGATTCGTGATACCCACTAAATACTTATCGTAAAGAAGTTTTAAATAAGCACTCCCTAATTCAATATTATTTTTTGCATTAAAAAGATAGGATTTTGATGGCGTCCATTTTTTACCTTTACTATAAGCATAGGCATCTCTTCCTGCACTCGTTGGCACAATTTGCATTAAGCCAAGAGCTCCTGCATGGCTTACTGCAAACTGATTAAAATTGCTCTCTGTTCGAATAATAGCATAGACTAAATTTTCACTCAAGCCATATTTTTTAGCAAAAATTTTAACAAATGGTCGAAACTTTGCCACACGTACAGTTGCATGATCTTTTACCATTGGAATCTCTACATAAGAAACTTTTAAATACTTGTCACCACTTTTAATACGTTTTTGTTTAAAAGCATTTCTTACTAAAATATTAGCATATCGATTAGCACGCCACTCATAACGTATATCTTTTTTTTGGTCATCTTTTACTTCGCCAAGTAAATAAGGAACGCCACCTAACTTAACTTGTTTTGCAGAGTATAAATCGGCAGCTCTTGGGTCATCAGGTAAGAGTAGTGTAGTTACAATTGCATTATTAAGACTCTTTTTTGACTCTTTTTCATCTAAAGTCTCAACGGTAATTATTCCTTTATCAAAATCTATAAGTGCTCGGCTTTTATAGTTTTGCATATATTTTACATACTCTTTTTGCTTAGGGATTTTGACATTCTCTTTGCCCCACTCACCTGCAACAATATCTTTAAAGTTTTTAATAAAACTTTCAAATGCTTTTATATCACTAAGTATTGCTTTAGGGTTTGTTCCATAATAAATTGCTTTAGATTGTGCTAACGATTTTAAGGCTGTTGGATCTTTTGTAATAACTGCACGTGTAATTGAACTAACATCATTCACACTGCATGCGCTAAAAAAAAGAGTCATAAAGAGAATAAAAAATAGTTTTTTCATAAAACAGATTCTATCCAATACTCTCCTAAACTCTTTTTAATACTATTAGTAACGATTCTCTTTAATTTGCAGTTCTAGTTCTCGACGCTCTTGTCCTGGATAATCCATATCGATAAGCTTTTCCCTTTGACCTTGATAGTCTTTATTTGCTTCTTGAACAATACGTTCTGCAATATCATAAGACTGTTGTGCCACATCATTGGTTTCTTGCGCAATTGAAGCACTCTCTTGAGTCTGTTTATCAAGTAAAGAAATAGCATCGTTAATTTGAATAATCCCTTGTTCTTGCTCTTTAGTAGAAGTCGTTACATTTTCAATTAATTCAATGGTTGAGGCAATATTAGAATTAAGTTTATTGTACCCCTCAATCATGCTATCAGCAATCTTTTTACCCTCATTGGCTTTAGAAGTTGCTGTTTCAACAATATCTTTAATCTCTTTTGCAGCTTCTGCACTTCGGCTTGCTAAGTTTCTAACCTCTTGCGCAACGACAGCAAACCCTTTTCCAGCTTCTCCTGCAGTTGCTGCTTCAACAGCAGCATTAAGTGAAAGAATATTGGTTTGAAAAGCAATCTGATCAATAACGGTAATGGCTTCATTAATTGAAGAGGTTTGTTCATTAATCTCATCCATAGAAGAGGCAGTTTTATTAGCCAATTGCTCCCCTTCATTTGCTGAGCTTGTTACTTCTTGCGCATATTGCGCCATTTGAACTGTATTTTCAGTACTTGCTCGCATATTCTCAGTAATCTCTTCTAGCGCAGCAGAAGTCTCCTCAAGGGAAGCTGCTTGTGAGTTAGCTGAAGTTGTTAACTTATTAACATTTTTTGCTAACTCATTAGAACCTTGTTGTAAGGCTAATCCATTTTTGAGATTGATTTGACTTAAATTTGATAAAGCTGTTCCTAATTCATTAATTCCTTTTGCCAAATCTAAAATATCCACTTGTATCTCATCTAAATTAGCTTGTGAACCATATTTACCCTCTTTATACTCTCCTAAAATTCGTGCTAATTCATTGATTGATTCATCTTTACTTTGTGCAACAGCAATAGTTTCTAAAGCTTCATTAATATTGTTTGAAAGCCTCACAAAATCTCCATGCAGACCACTAGGCATCATCTTACGATATGATTTTCCTTCAGATGTCATTTTCAAAGAGGTGTCCATATCTCGACTAAATGCTTCAAATTGATCAAGCATATTATTGATATTCCAAGCAAGCGTTCCTATCTCTTCGCTTTTATCAATATCTGTAATACGGTGATATAAAGAACCATCTGCTGATAACTTCGCTAAATCATCCATCTTTTTAATCATTTTTGAGTAACGCATCAGTCCAATTAAAGAGATAAGAATCAACAATAAAGAGATAACTAAAATCACAACAGAGAAAATAAGACTTCCTTCTTGTTGTAATAATAAAACATTTGAAACAAGAATCAATAAAAACAGTACAACAAAAGAACTTTTTGCAAAGATTAAGGTATTAATTTTTTTAAAAAGTACATTCATATTAACTTCCTTGTAAACTTATAACTAATTCATCATAGGTGATATTATTTTCATCT
>CAZIES010000209.1:0-2640 GCA_964538295.1 uncultured Arcobacter sp.
AGAAACAAGTTGAACAACTGCTTGAAATCAAAGCGGATGAGATTGTTTTAGATATTAGTGATAAAGATCTACTTTCGCTGATTCAGGACTATAACAAAGGTAAACAACTTTGGATGATTAAAACGAAAGTTAAAAAGCCTAAAAAAGTTGAGAAGAAACCAGTACAAAAAGTGGCTGTTAAAACGCAAGATAAAACTAAAAAAGTAACTAAGAAAAAACCAGTTAAGAAAAAAGTTTATCCTCATGTACTGTATGTACCTAAAAATATTGCAGTTAAGAAAACTGCAGTGATTGAGTATATCAACAAAGAGATTCCATCACAAAAGGCGAGTGGTGTTTTACGAACAAACTTAAAAGCACAGTGTGAAGGAACAAATCAATTCTTAATTGGTAGTTCTCGAAAAGTGTACTTAAGAGAGAAACCAAGTGTACGAAGTAAATTTGTGAAAAAAGTGTACCGAAACTATATTATCCCTTATAAAGGTATGATAAATAAAGATTGGTATGAAGTGTGTGATGGCTCATATGTACATAAAAATGAAGCCGTTAAGATTAGTAAGAAACGAGTAGAGGCAATTCTGCATGGAAAGAAAAAATAAAAAGGATGCTTACGTGGATCAGATTTTATTATGGATGATGATGTTCGTGGGTTTCGTAACTATTTTCTTTTTAGTATTAGATTATTCGACAATTGTTCGTATCAAGAACAATACAGATATGCTTGCTCAATTTGGAGCGAGAATGATTGCATTGGATAGAAGTAATGCTTCAATTGCTCAAAGTATGAATAATATGAAGATAAGTTATTTTGCTGATATTGCTGCTGGAGATATAAACTGTACAACTACAGCAAGTACTCCAGGAGTTAATGAATATCAAGTGGTGTTAACGATAACATCAACCTATACTCAATCACGAGTTATGAACTTTAACGATACGATTGAGTCTAAAATGGCAACGTTTAATGAGATTAATTCAGATTTCATTGATTGCACATTAAGTTTAAGTGCACAGTAAGGAGAGAGTTATGAAAAGGTATTTATTACTATTACTGGTGGTTACTTCTTTAGTATCATCAACAACCTTTGAGGATATCAACCTAGGAGAGAACAACAAAGTCTTTATGCAAAAAGGTTCTTATAAAGTACTACGTTTTCAAGATATTATCTCTAAAATTAAAATCCATGATGATAAAAATATAGACGTGAGTTTTACTCACACGGGATATAAACCATTGCAATCAATTCGTATTTTTGCAAAAGAGGTGGGAAAAACTTCTATGTTTATTACTTTTGATAATGGAATCAATTACCAAATTGATTGTTATATCACAAAAGATATGGCGCCAATTATTGATTTAGCAGAATCAATTGCTCCAAATATCAAAATAGAACAGACTAAAGGTAAAATCATCTTAAAAGGAAGTACTCCTAATCAAAGAGTTAAAGATCAAATCACTGATATGTTTAGAAAAGCAGGAGTGGTTTTAGAAAATGATTTAATTGATTTAGCAACATTAGAAAACCCTGATAAGATGGTACGAGTTAAACTTTATGTTGTTGAAATCAATAATGATAAAGGCTTAGCATTAAAAAACAATTGGTACCTATCAAGTCGAAACTATATGCAATCAGTGGATAAAGATGGGTTATTTTCAAATGCAAGTATTGATAATGTAGATAGTTCAAATGCTCAAAGAAACCCAACCTTAACCAATGCAGTGGATAGTTTAATGGCAAGTGCAGTTACACTTACTGGAGGACTTACTGGTGCAGCGAATTATTTAGGAAAGTATTTTAATGTAGGAGCAACGCTTAACTATTTATCAAGCACGGGTGTTGCAAATATCTTAGATGAAACAACTTTAGTAACTTTAGAAGAGAAAGAATCAGGATTCTTAGCTGGTGGTAAGGTGTATGTAAAGATGCAAACAACAACAGCTGAAGGTTTACCAGTAACTGAAGTAAAAGAGATTGATTACGGATTACAACTTGATATTAAAGTGAAAAACATTGTTGGTGAACGATTTGTTAATTTGGAGATTGTAACGAAGTCAACGGATATTGATTGGACAAATACCATTGATGGTATTCCATCATTTACAGAAAAATCTGTTGAAACCAATGTGATTTCAGCAAATCAAGCGACAATAGTGCTAGGTGGTTTAATCACACGAAGTGATTCAGAATCTATTGAAAAAATACCATTACTTGGAGATATCCCAATTATAGGAAAACTATTTACTAGTAAAGATTTTAAAGAGGGTAAAAGTGAGTTAGTATTTTTTATTACTCCTGAAATTGTTGACCCTAAAACGAATCGTCAAGAAGCTCAGTTTGATGAGACAACGTATTTTAGAAATAAAGTAGATAATAAATTTAGTAAAGCAAAAGAAGACAGAATAAAAAGACTTAAAAAAGAACAAGAAGAGGAGGCAAAAAAAGAATTAGAAAAAAAAGAAAATAAAAAAAGTTCCGCTCCCGTGGAGAAAATGAAATCTAACAACAAGTCCAGCCAAGAGCTTCATGAGGAGCGTATTAAACAACTCTATGGCAATTAAAAAATAGTGAAGAGAAACTCTCTCCCTCTTCACTATGATTGATTAAGAACGTTTTTCATAAAAGGTCTTTTTAAAATTTT
>CAZIES010000210.1:0-2639 GCA_964538295.1 uncultured Arcobacter sp.
ATCAATAAGTTTTGGTTCAAAATGTTTACCTTTTTCTTCTTTAAAAAGAGCAAATATTTTATCATCATCCCATGCTTTTTTATAGCATCTATCACTTCCTAATGCATCAAAAACATCTGCTAATGCAGTTATACGACCATAAATATGTATCTCTTCCCCTTTTAAACCTTGAGGATAACCACTACCATCCCACTTTTCATGATGTTCATGTGCTAAAATTGAAGCAGCTTTTAAAATAGGTTTATCACTACTGTGCAGCAAATTATATCCTACATGTGCGTGTTCTTGCATGATAGACCACTCTTCTTTAGTTAGTTTGCCCTCTTTTTTTAAAACACTATCCGGAGTACTAAGCTTTCCAATATCATGCATAGGTGAAGCCATAAATAAAAGTTCTACCTCTTTTTCACTCAATCCATAAGCTTGAGCTAATATTTTAGAGTAAAAAGCAACTCGTTTAATATGATTTCCCGTCTCTTTACTTCTTGATTCAGCGAGTTCTCCCATTCTATAAATTAACTCTTTTTGAGTATTCTCAATCTCTTCATGCAAATGAATAATCTCTGTAACATCATTTCTTATTGACATGTATTCTGTAATTTCACCAGATGCATTGATAATAGGTAATATAACTGAATTAACCCAATAGGGTTCTCCATTTTTAGATTTATTTTTTATTAAACCTTTCCATATTTTCCCTCCAGTTATCGTTTTCCACATATCTTTTATCACTTCAGAAGAAGTATCAGGATGTCGTAGCATCCTATGACTTTTTCCATACAGTTCAGCTTTTGTATAACCACTTACACGTTCAAATTCTTTATTTGCATAAATAATTTGTCCCTTTAAATTCGTCCGTGATAAAATATTACTCTCATCAATAGCTTTTTCATACTCTAAAGCTAATTGATACGCTTCTTTAAAATTTGATGATGTCACGTTAAGTTCAGAAGAGAGTTTCTCTTTTAGATCCTCAAGTTGAGTAATATCACTCCTAATACTAATATACTCAATAATATTACCTCGATTATCTACAATAGGATTAATAACCGTATTTACCCAATAGTGACTACCATCTTTCTTTCTATTTTTTAAAACTCCATGCCACGTTTTTTTAGCAGAAATTGTTTTCCATAACTCCTCAAATACTTCTTCTGACATATCTGGATGTCGAACGATATTATGTGGTTCACCAATCATTTCGTCCACAGTATAACCAGAGATTTTAGAAAAGGCAGGATTAACATAAGTAATAATTCCTTTAGTATCTGCTTTAGACACGATAGTACTTCTATCAATCGCCATTTTATACTCTCGCATAAGAGCTGTATTAAACTCTAGTTCATCTTTTGACATCTCTTTTTCTAAGATATTTTGAATTTTATATTGAACTTCCTCTTTTATATATGGCTTATGTAAAAAATCAATTATTTTTAAAGAATACGCCTCTTGAATAATTTTTTGATTATACTGTTCAGCAGCAATAACTACAGGTACATTTTTAATATTATTAGCTTGTATTTCAACTAAACTCTTTAAATAATCGTCAGTAATATCAAAAATAATTAAATCAACACTCTTTTCAAAAACTTGATTGATATTATTAACTTCTATAATAGAATAATCAAGTTCTTGAATAAAACTATTTAAGGTACTACTACACTTTTTATTACATATGATTAAAATATTAATATCTTTGTTAGCTTTAATTTCAATTGAGTGGTTTTCATAATTATTCATAACAATTTCCCTACTTAAATATTTAAAATTTTATACAAACAAAGTACTCTAAGGGTATTATCCTAATTCAATTTAAAGAAGTTAAATCAGGTTTTTAGACCATTTTGTTTTTACGATACCTAGAACCTCATGAGTTAAGGCTAGCTCCTCATGTACAGCATCTTGAATAATCTCTAATGTAACACAAAGTCTAATTTTACATGAATAATTATCGTAACTAAAAGCTACCCCTTTTTTTGTGAGTTTAAACTCCACAAAAATATTATCATCTAATGTTTTGATAGGTGCTACTTGAACAGAAAGAACCTCTAACTCTTGAACTCCTAAAGGCTGGGCTTCAATACTCCACTTTGCTGATTTTAACTCTTCAATTGTTAATTCGCCATTTTCAAAAATCACAATAGGGTTATAAAACAAATCCATTGTTTTTTCCTTATTTTCATAAGACTGTAGAGTTGCAGAGCTAAAATGAATCTTCATAGGTTACCTTTTCATACTAAATAAATTATTGTATTAAAATACCTATTAATTTAAGAAATTTGAAGAATCAGTCATTTTATCATAAAAATATTATAGCGACAGGCTATTATCGCTATATGAAAATCTTATAAGCGTTACTGTTTAGGTTTTGACACCGATTAACTAAAGTCTTCCTCCCAACTTGACACAACAGTTTAATATAACAGTAACCTACTGAAAATGTCTTTCATACATAGACGAAGAGTTTTACTCTTCGTCTTTTTTAATCATAAAACATTATATTTCTTTTAAATCAAACCAACTTTTTTTGTACCCTCTTTAGCTTCATCTTGAATATCTTGCATAGAAGTTATAATCTCAACTATTTTTCCAAGTAATTCTTTTGTATTTTTATCTTCTATTTCTAACATCTCTATTCT
>CAZIES010000211.1:0-2629 GCA_964538295.1 uncultured Arcobacter sp.
TAATCACCTTCTAGAAAGGCTTGAAAACCTTTCGCGTAATCCGCCTGCGCCGGCATGGAAACAAAAAAGAATACGCTGATCAGTGCAAAGTGCATAGCGCCATTTTATATAATAATTTACTATAACGCTCGGGTATTTTTTAGAAGAACATGTCTTACAAAATGAGAAGCAACAAAGCTTCCTCCCCAGTGTGATTTTCAAACACCTTTATAGTTCTAGCCATAGGCAATAGTTAAAAAGTAAGTTAATGTGGCAAAAGGGCATAACCCAAAACGACCTTATTCCAGCATTAGTACCTTTTTCTAACTCGTGTAAAATCACACTATGCTCAACGGGTTATTGTCTCACTAAAAGGTCAAACTTGCCATGCCAAACTTAAAACCAAACTTTTTTATGTTGCCACTATTAGTTATATGTAATGCTGCTTATAGTACTTAATAACCACCATGGATAATGTTGAAAAGTTGGTAATATCAATAATTATTGCTGTTGCTGGGTATGTTTTTTTATCTCTACATTGGAGAGCATCTTTAAAAGAACCTTTAGTTTCACAATATAACGGTAAATTTATAAGTGTTGCCACTATCTTATTTATTATTGCTTATTATGCATTAGGCTTGTTTTTAGCTGATTTATTTAAAATACCCTGTCATTTTAGAGTTGTTGCTGGAGTAGTTTTTTATGGTGGTGCTATTTACTTATACCAGATAAAAACCAACACCAATATTTTTGATACATACTGGCTTAAACCTGTTTTAATATTTTTTATTGTTGCTACATTTGTAGTTGGCTCTTACAGAACTTATACAAATGAAAGTTGCAGCACACACTCTCAAGATAATAGCTCAAGATTAATAATGTAAATAAATAACATACGTTTATACGCCCTAATTTTGATTATTTTTTAATGATTGGTCTATTCTTCTTACGGGTTCGAGAAATTCTGGACGTTCTTCCTGATAACAGAAACACACATCGCAGTTGATGTCTAGATCCGCACACACTTCCTTCTGACCATGGCCATTACGCATCATCTCTATGGCACGATCACATCATAAAATCCTTACCCCACACCTCATCAGACAAATCGTGCGCTTCTTGTATGCTAATTTCTCCGGGGGAAAATATTTCAACCCATGGATGTTGGTTCCAATCTTTATAGCTCAATGCCCACCAATATTTAATTATTGCTTGTGCTGGCTTGTTAATCCACTGGGGATTGTCTATTTCAAAGTAATCGATTGCCTCATCGGTAAACCCGTGCTTATCATCGCTGTCTTGAGATACAGTAACAACATAGATGTCATAACCAGGTAAATAAGTTGCATAATAACTTTCTGGCCAGGAATAACCGGGTCCAGAGTTTGCCCAATTTATCATTAGTAAGAATGTTGGATCAATGATTTCATCACGCTTTTTTACCAAACTAAGTTTAAGGTCACGACTATATTCAACGGACCCATCTTCATAACAAACACTCCATTGTGGCAGGCTATCTTTAACGTTGGATAAAGCAATATCTGCAACCGAATTAGCGCTAGTTAGATCGTTATGATCAGCCTTGATGGGAGCTTGTGTTATCCATTGTTCGATTACACGTTGTTCGTCTTTGTTGTATAAAGACTCTATCAGCTTATTGTCTCTCATTTTTACACCTTAAAGCTTGGGTCATTTAAGCTTCTGTTTAAAAATGGATTGCCATTACCATTATAAGGTGCCTTTTCTTTACAGTAACATACGCCATTGTCGTTTTTCCAGATGTAGTAGCCATCTTCAAGACGATCGGTATCGTGCCATTGGTCGTTAAGGTATTTTTTGTATTGTTGTTTAGATTTTTTATTAGTAATAGATAAATTATTACTTCTTTTGATTTGTCGCAGTGAATGCATACATTTCTCCTTTTTGAGTGCTTTAAGGCATATCCTTGGGCGCACAATATAGATCAACCGCCCAGTTCGTAGGTGAACAACTCCTTGTTACGATTATTATTATAACCTCAATACACTATGAGTCAATATTATTGTTCTCATTAGTTTTGTGAATTTTCGAAGGCCGTAAAAAAAGGGAAAAAGTATTTAGGCAATTCTTAGGTGACTATTTTTTAAATTTGACTGCCACACCACTTGCTTGAACACTTTCCCAGCAATTTGTACCAAATGCATCAGCACCTCTGGAATCAAAGGTTACATCTATTATTCCATCAGCTCCCATGTCTAGTGCTTTTAATTTCAACTGTGTAAGGGCATTACCCTTTGATGCAGGAGGGTCCCACGTCATATGTTTACATGAATAGGCAGTTATATCTCCTAAATATTCAGATATTTTGGGGTTAGATTTATCGCTACCCGTAGTGAATATTTTTATTTTATAAGCCTCTTGCAATTTTTCCTGTGGAGTCTCTGAGACATTCTGTACAGGAACAAATGTACCACACCCAGTAAGTGCTACTGAAATTAAAACTAAAATACAAGCACTTCTCATTGTTTCTCCTTTAGTCACTTAACAAAGGTTTTATCAAGATTAAATACAAAGTTGGTTTTTTGCTTAAATCATTCTAACCAATGAGCACCCTCTCCAGTTTTAGAAGTTGCGGCAATCTTACATAGCTCTTCTTTTATCTGAATACTTT
>CAZIES010000212.1:0-2617 GCA_964538295.1 uncultured Arcobacter sp.
TTAAGTGATAAAATATTTGTTTGGAAGGCAATTTGATCAATAACCGTAATAGCTTCATTAATTGCGGTTACTTTTTCGTTAATATCATCCATTGCCGCTGTTGTTTTAACAGCTAGTTGTTGTCCTGCCTCTGAAGATTTATTGAGTTTATTGGCATTATCAGACATATGTGCTACATGTTCACTGTTGCCTCGAATATTTTGTGTGACTTCTTCTAATGCTGCTGCTGTTTGTTCAAGTGATGCTGCAGCTGAGTTTGAACTAATATTTAAATTATCAACATTTTCAAGTAATACTTTTGCACTATTTTCTAAGGTTAAACCATTTTTCTTATTTTCAACAAGCATTTGGGTAATAAGTTTTCCTAAGTTGTTAAGTGCGATTGATACTTTACCCTTATCATTTTCAATTGATTTTGTAAAGTCTAGTCTTGTAAACTCTTCAAATAATTGAATAATACTATTAGTGTCTTTACAAATATTACTTTCTAAGGCTTCAAGCATTTCATTAAGTTCTTGTCGTAACTCTTCTAAAGTTTTAGAGTGAATAGGGGTATTAAATCGGTTATCCATTTTACCATTTTTGATTTCCACTAACATCTGTTTAACTTCACTAATAAAACTCTCTTCTGCTTGAACAAGGTTTTGAGTATTGTCAATATTTTGGTTAATAATTTCTGACATTTTTCCTATTTCATCATGGGCAGTAACGGCAATAGGTTGAACACTGCTTGATTCTTTATTTACAAATTTAAAGAAATCTAGAAGTCCATTTTGTAAACGATCAAGAGGTTTAATAACAACTTTTCCAAATACAATATAAACAATTAATAATAAAACAAGTCCTAGTGCAAAAACACTTCCAATAATAATATAATTTAACGTATGAACACTAGCAAGTTGGTTATCAATTGGTGTAATAACCTCTAATGAACCTCTTACATCGCCCATTTGCCAATCGACTTTTGGAGAGTCTGCTCTTGTATTGTGACAGTTTACACACCCTTGAGCAACCATATAGTCTGCAATGGCAACTCTTACGACATCTTTACCATCTAGTTTTTCTACACTAATGTAGGGCTCAACTTTTCCATCTCTAAAACGCTGCATGGCTGTTTGTGAAAAGTTATCAAGTTGCCTTGATGCTCTATTTGGGAATGGGTAATCACTATAGAGTTTAAGCTTGATTCCTCCCTCTTTTGCACTAACAAGTGCTCCCATATCATGTATGAGTGTTGCAGGTAATGGAATAGTATCATTTTTACCTTTATGATCAAAGTTTATTTTTAAATCTGAACTTTTTTTAACAACTGGAACAACATTTTTAGCATAATAAGCTCGAAGTGTTTTATATTGGTCAACAATATTCTTAGCACTAACGATACTTTGGTTAATAACATTCTCTTCAGTTTTTGCGGCAATAAAAAAGTAGATACCCCAAACAGCAACTGCTGCAATAATAATAACGGGGGTAAAGATTTTAGTAACAATCTTTTTATTACTTAACATAATTCATCCTTATTATCAGTTATCCTCAATAGTATCATCAAAATAATAAAAAAATAATGATATTAGTCAAATGTATTTCGTTTCTAAGCTTTATTTAACAATTCTTTACGAAAAGTAATAATATAATTGCGTATATATATAAATGGAGTGAATGATGAGTAAAAAAGGTATTCTAATTATTGGAGCAGGTGGCGTAAGTCGAGTTGCAACTGTAAAGTGTGCAATGAATATCGACACTTTTGAAAAAATAACCTTAGCTTCACGTACAATTTCTAAATGTGAAGTAATTCAAAAAGAGATTAAAGAGAATCAAAATGTAGATATCGATGTGGCTTGTGTTGATGCAGACAATGTTCCTGAACTTGTAGCGTTGATTCAAAAGATTAATCCTAAAGTAGTATTAAATGTAGCTTTGCCTTATCAAGATTTGACTATTATGGATGCATGTACACAAACAGGTGTTGATTATGTAGATACAGCAAACTATGAGCACCCAGATGAAGCAAAATTTGAGTATAAAGAACAGTGGGCAAAAGATGAACAGTTTAAACAAGCAGGAGTTAAAGCCCTTTTAGGTTCAGGTTTTGACCCTGGAGTTACGGGGGTATTTTGTGCTTATGCTCAACAAAATCTATTTGATGAAATTCATACTATTGATATTATGGATTGTAATGCTGGTGATCATGGATACCCTTTTGCGACTAATTTTAACCCTGAGATTAATTTGCGAGAAGTATCAGCAAATGGAAGGTATTGGCAAAGAAATGAAAAAGGTGAAGGGGAATGGATTGAGACTGAACCTCTTGAAATAAGAGTTGAACATGATTATCCAGAAGTAGGTGTTAAACCTTCGTACTTACTTTATCATGAAGAGTTAGAGTCTTTATGTAAAAATATCAAAGGTTTAAAGCGAATTCGGTTTTTTATGACTTTTGGAGATAGTTATATTCAACATATGAATTGTTTGCAAAATGTTGGGATGCTTGGAATTGAGTCAGTAGAGCATCAAGGTCAAAAGATTATCCCCATTGAGTTTTTAGCAACACTGCTTCCTGATCCTGCTTCATTAGGACCACGAACAGTGGGTAAAACAAATAGTGGTTGTATTA
>CAZIES010000213.1:0-2573 GCA_964538295.1 uncultured Arcobacter sp.
GTCAGTCAGTCAGTCAGTCAGTCAGTCAGTCAGTCAGTCAGTCAGTCAGTCAGTTACTGGTGAATCTACGGTAAACCAAAAACCACACATTCTAATTGAGGGTGATAATTATCATACCTTATCCGTCTTAAGCTACACCCACAAAGGTAAGGTTGATGTTATTTATATTGATCCACCATACAATACTGGCAATAAAAGTTGGAAGTACAACAATGATTATGTAGAAAAAGATGATAGCTATCTGCATTCTAAATGGCTTAGCATGATGAGCAAGAGGTTATTACTTGCTAAAGAATTACTTAGCCCTGATGGGTGTTTAGTCTGTGCAATAGATGAAAACGAAATGTCTAATCTTGATCTTTTACTAAGAGAAATGTTTAGCGGATACAAAGTTGACCATGTTGTAATTGTCCATAATCCTCGAGGCGTACAAGGAAGCAATTTTTCTTATGTTCATGAGTATGCATTGTTTGTTTACCCTAAAGGAAAAAAATCATACATAGGTGAT
This sequence comes from uncultured Arcobacter sp., assembly GCA_964538295.1. Lineage (GTDB taxonomy): Bacteria > Campylobacterota > Campylobacteria > Campylobacterales > Arcobacteraceae > Arcobacter_A. Next base: position 509 of record CAZIES010000213.1, read on the forward strand.
GTCAAAAGAGATAACCCTTTGGTGGAAGAGCTAAGAGATCATGGGGGTAGTTCTTTAAGAACTGATGCAAAGAATTGTTTTTATCCGTTTATAGTAAGAGGCGATAAAATTATAGGCGTTGGAGAAGTTCCTTCAAGTGATTTTCATCCTAGTGGAAAAAATATTTATAAATCAGACGGCTCAATAGAGATATATCCAATAGATAGGAATGGTGTTGAAAGAAAGTGGGTTTTTGCTAATGATACTGTGCATAAAATATTATCTAAGTTGCATGTTGAGGAGAGAAATGACGGGCTATTTGATATATATCGAACAAAAGACATGCAAAAACCAAGAACAGTTTGGAGCGGAACAAAATATGATGCGAGTACTTGGGGCTCTAAAGTTGTAAAAGAAATCACAGGAGTGGATTTTCCCTATCCAAAATCGATTCATACAGTTTTTGATTCTGTTTCAATACTTGCAAGGGAAAACAAGGAGTCTATTGTTCTTGATTTTTTTTCAGGGTCAGGGACAACTGGTCATGCAGTTATGAATCTTAACAAAGAAGATGGTGGCAATCGTCAGTTTATCCTTTGCACCAATAATGAAAGTAATATTTGTGAGGAAGTAACCTATGAGCGTGTTAAAAGAGTAATGCAGGGATATACCACTCCAAAAGGCAAGAAGGTTGAAGGTTTAGGTGGCGAACTAAAATATCTTAAAACAGATTTTGTTAAGAAGCAAAAAGACGATACAGATACCGATGAAGATAGAATTAAACTGACTTATGAGGTTGGGTGTGTATTGGCACTTAAAGAGAATACTTTTGATGAAGTTAAAAAAGCTAAGCATTATCAGATTTTTTCATCAAGTGAGCAAATTACCGCAATCTATTTTAGTGAAAATAAAATAGATTTATCTGAATTGGTTGATTATTTAGCACAGCAAGATAAGCAGTGTAAGTTGTATCTATTTTCATGGACTAAAGGTGAATACAAGCATGAGTTTAGTGAATACGACAATATTGTTGCTGAGGATATACCTGAGCCGATTTTGGATGTTTATAAAAATATAGGGATAGTCTGATGCAGTTAAAAAACTTCCAAAATAATGCAATTGATGAGCTAAAAGACACTTTCTACAAACTTTGGCAAGGCGGTAATCATGGTGTTCCATTAGTATTCAAATCACCAACAGGCAGTGGCAAAACCATAATGATGGCAGAATTTTTGCGCCGTATTAGTGGTGAGGCTAGCTTTGATGCGGATAAAACTTTTATTTGGATCTCTAAAGGTGATTTGGCCAATCAATCTAAACAAAAACTAGAAAAATATTATGGTGATGGCATTCCTTGGACAAATTGTTTGGACTTGAACAATCTTAATAACGGGTTGTTAAAGAAAAATGAGATATTTTTTGTTAATTGGGAAAAGGTTGTCTCAAAAGCTAAAGCCAATAGGAAATTAAGGAAAGAGGGTGAATCAAACACAACATTTGATGAGTTTGTAAAAAATACGTACAAACAAGGTAGAGAGATTGTGTTAATTATTGATGAGTCGCATCTTAATAAAACAGGTTTGTCGAATGAGTTAATCAAACTAATCAATCCTAGAATTAAAATTCATGTTTCTGCAACACCTGTTTATATTCCTAATGCCGAAGATGTAGGCGACTTAAAGGCAGGATATGTTCGAGTAAGACATAAAGATGTTGTTATTGAGGGTTTAATTAAAGAAAGCGTACAAATAATGCCTAGAGAGGAGGTTGAGGCGTTAGATCGAAAACATAAAGATTTAGATGAGCTGTTGATTGATTTAGCTCTAGATAAGCAATTCAACATTAAGCAAGCCTATGAAGAATTAGGGCTTGATATTAACCCGCTTATTCTGATTCAGTTGCCTAATGATGAGCAAGAAAAAAAAGCCACAGAAGGGCAGAATAAATTAGATTTTTCTAAAAAATATTTAAAGAAAAATGGCATTCATGATTCAGAAATTGCAATTTGGCTGAGTGATAAAAAAGAGAATCTAGAGAATATTATTAAAAATAGCGCTGTTGAAAAAGTGTTAATCTTCAAACAAGC
>CAZIES010000214.1:0-2569 GCA_964538295.1 uncultured Arcobacter sp.
GGCGTTGCTGTTAAACCATGTTTATACATGGCTGGTATTTTTGAAACCACATTATAATAGACATCGGCACTACATTTATGCATCTCATCACAGATGAGCATAGAGTATTTATCATTGATTATTCTTTGCAATGACTCATCTGTATTCAAAGCCTGCCAAGTGGTAATTAAAATAGGAGAACCAAACTCTTTTTTAACCCCACTAAGTTCCCCAATACAATCAGCATCAACATCTAATATTTCTTGAAATCTTTTTTTGGTTTGTCGAACTAAATCCGCCTTGGGAACAATAAATAGGGTTCGAATATTTCTTTTAGCGATTAAATACGCAGCAATATTAGTTTTACCTGCACCAGTTGGCGCATAAATATATCCTGTGAGTGTTGTACGGGTAAATTTATCCACACACTTTTGTTGAAAGGCTCGGGGTTGGAAATCTTTTATAGTTATAGATTCTCTATCCTCGATAATTTTGCAGTTGTCTCTTTGAGGAACATGTACATTCCAATGAATATCTTCACACATGGTTTTAAACTTGGTTAGTAGTTCAAGTACTTTTCCATAGGGGAACAGTTTTTGTACCTCACCATCAATAAGTGTCACTTGACTTCCAATAATTAGTTGCATGATTCATTTCCTGTCTATAGTTAAAAAATTATAGACAAAAAAACAAAGGGGCCTTAAAAGAATGTCATTTTGCAATCTTTTTTAGGAAAGTTAACTATAAATCGATAACTTTATAACCTTTTTTTAATTCCTTGTGCTAATTGATGTACCGACATTGCATAATATGCACTATGATTGTATCGTGTAATGACGTAAAAGTTTTTGGCGGCATACCAAAGCTCATCATACTTTTCTTTACTTAATTTGATTAATCTAACTTTATCAAAGTAATTCCATTTCCCATATTTAGGTTTTATCCCTTTTAAATCTTTTCTATCATACTTTGTGTTATAACCCGTTTTATATTTATTAAATCGCTTCCCTTTATAAGAGACTCTTGTTGCAATCTCTTCATCGTTTTTCCAACCATGTTCTTTCAAATAGTAAGCAATACTGGCAATAGCATCTTGTGGATGTTGTAAACTAACCTTGCCATCTTTATTAAAATCAACTCCAAAGTGTTTATAACTGCTTGGCATAAACTGTCCAAGTCCAATTGCCCCTGCATATGAGCCTTTTACATTTTTTGGATTTATTTTGTGCCTATAAGAGAGTAAAATAAATTCCTCTAACTGCTTAGTGAAAAACTTATTTCTCCTATTTTTTTCAAAAGCTAGGGTTGTAAGCGTATCAAAAACAGGGAATTTACCTACATTTTTACCATAAACACTCTCTATTCCAATGATAGCAGATATATACTCCGCAGGAACGCCATACTCTTTTTCAACTTTTTTAAACGTTGTTCGGTATTTCTTGATAAATTCTCTACCTTGGCGAATTCGTTTAGGGGTTACATTATATTTTACATATCTGTCCCAAGCACCATGTTTAGCATAAGGTTTAGCTTCTTTTTCTGTCTCTTTATTTTTTTTAGGTATTCCATAGATACTTAAAGGAGTCGTTTGTATTTCCACATTTTTAAATAGTTTTTCTAAATAACTTCTTTTAAAATTATGTTCAGTAACCATCATATCGATAAATGCCATCGCTTCTTTATAATTTCTATAATCTTTAGCATGAAGCGAAATTGAAAAAAACAAACATAATAAAAGTAAATATCTCATAGCACTATTCTCCCATAGCTTTTTATTTAATAGTGCATCTATTTTAACAAATAAGATTAAAAATATAAATAAATACTTAGCCCTAATTTTTTTAAACTTTTAGTTGTGATTTTTGTTTAGGTTAGCTATACTACAAAGCAATATGGAAAATTTAAAACAACTATTACACAAGATGCTCATCATCGGTTTTGATGGACTAGAAGCTTCTAAAAATAACAGACTCAATACTTTAATACAAAACGGTTTAGGTGGAGTGATACTCTTTGATCACTACATCAATGATAAAACAAAAAGTAAAAATATCTCCAATGCCAAACAACTTAAAAAACTCACCTCATCCTTGCAAAATATAACTGATAATCCATTAATGATTTGTATTGATCAAGAAGGTGGTAAGGTTGCAAGACTAAAAGAGAAAAAAGGCTTTAAAGCAACAAAATCAGCAAAAATGATTGCATCTCTTTCACCTACTATTGCAAAAGCAGAATATATCAGTTTAGCTAAAGAGTTACAAGAACTTGGAATTAACTGCAACTTTGCCCCTTTGGTTGATTTAGCCATTAATAAAGATTCAAAGATTATCTATGGTTTAGATAGAGCGTATGGTGAAGACGCAGATACAGTAGTCAAATATGGTGAGATTTTTATGGATGCATTAAATGAACACCAAATAATCAGTGTCTTAAAACATTTTCCAGGACATGGTAGTGCAAAAGGTGATAGCCATGAAGGATTTGTTGATATTTCACAAACGTGGGAGACAAAAGAATTATATCCATATAAAAAGCTACTTCACAAAACCAATATGATTATGAGTGCCCATGTTTATAATGCAAAGCT
>CAZIES010000215.1:0-2545 GCA_964538295.1 uncultured Arcobacter sp.
TCAGTCAGTCAGTCAGTCAGTCAGTCAGTCAGTCAGTCAGTCAGTCAGTCAGTCGTCACTGATGAGTCTACAGTAAAGCAAAAGCCACATATTCTAATTGAGGGTGATAATTATCACGCCTTATCTGTTTTAAGCTATACCCATAAAGGCAAGATTGATGTGATTTACATTGATCCGCCATACAATACTGGTAACAAAGACTTTAAATATAACGATAGTTTTGTAGATAAAGATGATAGTTTTCGTCATTCCAAATGGCTTAGTTTTATGGAGAAACGCTTAAGGCTTGCTAAAGAATTATTGACTGAAGATGGGGTAATTTTTATTTCAATAGACAGTAATGAAGCATGCAATCTTAAACTTTTAACAAACGATATATTCGGAGAGAAACATACAGAAATGTACGTTTGGGGTTTATCGGATTTTGAAGAGAGTTCATTTACAAAAACTGCATCAAATACAGTTAGAATTGAGCATGAATTTATTATTGCTGGATATAAAAAAAATAAAAGGCTTGGTAGGTATAAAGAATATAGACTTTTAGAAAAAGATGATTTAAAAAATATTGATAACGACCCAAGGGGAGATTGGTTTTCAGGAAATATATCAAGGAACGGTATTAAAACCCAAACAGGAAGTAAATACTTTACGATAACAACCCCAACAGGAGTTAGCTATACAAGAAATTGGACATTATCAAAACAAGAGTATGAAGACTTACTTAAAGATAATAGAATATATTTTAGTAAAAATGGAGATGGTGTGCCAAGGCTAAAGAAATTTAAAAATGAACCATCGTTTAGTATTCAAAGCTCTATTTTTTCAGATTGTAAAACCTCAATTACAGGGAAAAATCAATTAAAAGAAATATTTAATAATAAAGTTTTGTTTGACTTTCCAAAACCAACAAAGCTTATTAACAGATTGGTAGATATAGCCACTACATATAAAAAAAAGAATGCAACTGTTTGTGACTTTATGGCTGGTTCAGGAACAGCTGGCCATGCCGTTATGGAGCTTAACAAAGAAGATGGCGGCAATCGTCAGTTTATTCTTTGTACCAATAATGAGAATAACATTTGTGAAGAGGTAACTTATGAGCGCGTTAAAAGACTGATGCAGGGTTACACTACACCTAAAGGTAAGAAGGTTGAAGGTTTAGGTGGCGAGTTAAAGTACTTAAAAACCGATTTTGTTAAAAAACAAAAAGACGATACAGTCACCGATGAGGATAGAATCAAACTTACCTATGAAGTGGGTTGCGTGTTGGCGTTGAAAGAAAACACCTTTGACGAAGTTAAGAAATCTACCCACTATCAAATTTTTTCATCAAGTGAACAGCTTACTGCAATCTATTTTAGTGAAAATAAAATAGATTTATCTGAATTAGTTGATTATTTAGCACAGCAAGATAAGCAGTGTAAGTTGTATCTGTTTTCATGGACTAAAGGTGAATATAAACATGAGTTTAGTGAATATGACAATATTGTTGCTGAAGATATTCCTGAGCCAATTTTGGATGTTTATAAAAATATAGGGATAGTCTGATGCAGTTAAAAAACTTCCAAAATAATGCAATTGATGAGCTAAAAGACACTTTCTACAAACTTTGGCAAGGCGGTAATCATGGTGTTCCATTAGTATTCAAATCACCAACAGGTAGTGGTAAAACCATAATGATGGCTGAGTTTTTGCGACGTATTAGTGGTGAGGCTAGCTTTGATGCGGATAAAGCCTTTATTTGGATCTCTAAAGGTGATTTGGCTAATCAGTCTAAACAAAAACTAGAAAAATATTATGGCGATGGGATTCCCTGGACAAATTGCCTAGATTTGAATAATCTTAATAACGGATTGTTAAAGAAAAATGAGATATTTTTTGTTAATTGGGAAAAGGTTGTATCAAAAGCTAAAGCCAATAGGAAATTAAGGAAAGAGGGTGAATCAAACACAACATTTGATGAGTTTGTAAAAAATACGTACAAACAAGGTAGAGAGATTGTGTTAATTATTGATGAGTCGCATCTTAATAAAACAGGTTTGTCGAATGAGTTAATCAAACTAATCAATCCTAGAATTAAAATTCATGTTTCTGCAACACCTGTTTATATTCCTAATGCCGAAGATGTAGGTGACTTAAAGGCAGGATATGTTCGAGTAAGACATAAAGATGTTGTTGCCGAAGGTTTGATTAAAGAAAGCGTGCAAATAATGCCTAGAGAAGAGGTTGAGGTATTAGATCGAAAACATAAGGATTTGGATGAGCTGTTGATTGACTTAGCTTTAGAAAAGCAATTCAAGATTAAGCAAACTTACGAAGAATTAGGGTTTAATATTAACCCGCTTATTCTGATTCAGTTGCCTAATGATGAGCAAGAAAAAAAAGTCACAGAAGGGCAGAATAAATTAGATTTTTCTAAAGAGTACCTTAAGAAAAATGGTATTAATGATTCAGAAATTGCAATTTGGCTGAGCGATAAAAAAGAGAATTTAGAGAATATTATTAAAAATAGCGCTGTTGAAAAAGTGTTAATCTTCAAACAAGC
>CAZIES010000216.1:0-2533 GCA_964538295.1 uncultured Arcobacter sp.
AGTTGGTCAAAAAAGATATTTTCATCCGATTGTAAGAGGTTTTCAAAGTTTTGTTTTGTTCGCAAGCGGGCGTCATCTTTTCTAATTCCTACAATATTAAGCTCAAATGGTTTGGAATAGATGTTGTAATTATTACTTTGGAGTGTTTCTAATAGTTTTCTAATAAACGGTAGCATGAGAAATCCCTTTGTGACAAATATTATAACTTATAAATGTCACAAAAAGAGATTATTTTAACTATTTACTTCTTTATTATTTAGAACATCAACTTTTTTGAGTTCTTTGATGATTTTGATAATATCTTTTGAGTATTTTTGTCCACGTGTACTGTCAAAATTCCAACCAGCATTATAACTGCCCCAAATTTTTGTCCAGTCCCCTTTATGTACTTTTTTCCAATAAACTAATTCTGCTATGGCATTGCTTGTAGCAAAGTCAAAGTCATTGATAAGCATCATTGCCACTTTATTTCGATTTGAGTTAGAGTTTTTCATCTGGTGTCGTCGAATCACAGTGTTAATATTAGCTTGGTAAATACCATAATCAAAACTGTCTACATTGATTTTGAATCGTCCAATTGATGACTCTTTAACGGCAATTGCCATAAGTGAGTAACTTAAGTCATATTTGTCACCATATGATTTGATTTGTTTAAGTAGTTGCATATCTTTTGCTGTAAGGTATGAAGCTTTAAAATTAATAGCATAAAGGTTACTTGTTATTAGTAGTGCTAAAAATAGTATAACTGTTCGCATTTAACTCCTTTAAAAGTTTCCAATAAATTTTTGAGCGGCGATTATACTATAAAAAGTAAGTTGTGTCAAGAATTTCACTATAAAAACATAGTTTTTTTACTTTATAATCCTAGTTTTTATTTTATTTTTAGGTTGAAATCTTATAATAATCCCATTGAAAACATGGGGAATACGTGAAAAAAGCAGAATTTAGAAAAATAATAAAAACGGCAGGTTTCTCTTCTCAAGGAGATTTTGTCGAGTTAATAGGAATTAAGGCAAATACTTTTACAACCTATAAAAAAGTGCCAGCACATGTAGTTCGTATTGCAAATCTAGCCCTTCTTGCACGAAATCAAGGAGCTTCTTTGGAAGATATTACACAGCAGTTACGAATTGAAAGAGAAAGTATCCTTTAGTTAGGCACACTTCTCTTCAATGAGATTTTTTACGCAAGTATCAATCATTTCGTAAACTTTATCAAACCCTTCAAAACCATCAAAAAAGTAAGGATCAGGAACATCTTGCCCTTCATAGCCAAAGTCGCCCAGTAAAATAGCATCTTTTCTTCCTAGCTGTTTGAGTGAGGTGATATTTTTATTATCAAGTCCGACTACTATATCAAACTTCTCTAAATCATTTTGCGTCACTTGTCGTGCACGTTGTTCTGCTATATTAATACCGTGTTGATTCGCTACTTTAATAGAGTTTTCACAAGGAGCTTCTCCAATATGCCAGTCACCTGTTCCTGCACTCTCAATTCGTACATTGAGGTTTTTTGCTTTGATATAACGCTTTGCAACACCTTCGGCAATGGGTGAGCGACAAATATTTCCTAAACAGACAAAAATGATACTTTTAATACTTGAGTTATTTTGAGCCATTTTTAATTCCCTCTTTTATTTAATGCCCACATCTAAATGACTACGCATTTGTGCTATCTCTTCAAGGTTAATATCTTTAGAGATAATCTCTTTCATATCATCTTGAAACTTTTTGCCATTAGGAGTAATAATTGCTGAGCTTTTTGCACAATCATTATTGGCACTGCCACTTGCCATAACAAAACATTGGTTCGCAACAGCAAGTGCTTGTGTCAGTGTTTCAAAGTTCTCTTTTCGAGGAAGACCCCACATAGCTGGAATAAGAATAATATCAGCACCTTGAATTTTTTTCCAAAGTTCAATAAAACGAAGTTCAAAACAGATTAGTGCTGCGATTTTAATTCCATCAATATCAATAATTTTAATATCCTCAACAGCGCCTGGGGTAAAATACTCTTTTTCTTGGTTGAGTACAAAAATTTTATATTTTGATTGACGATGAATAATTTTGTTTTTGTGAAAAATATGTAAGGTATTAAAGTAGCAGTTGTTCTCTTTGGTAATAAGTGTTACTGCAATGGTTTTATCAATCGATAGTTTTAAAAAACTATCGATTGCTTGTTGGGTATACTCTACAGCTAAATCCATATTATCATAACTATAACCCGTTACTGCAAGTTCAGGGGCTAAAATAAAGTCCCCTTTTTTGCAGTGCAACATTAGTAACTCTAAGTTTTGTAAATTTGCACTAAAATCATTGCTTATTTTAGTTTGTAGTACTGTTAAGTTCATTTTTTGCCTCAACTATTAATTGGTTTAAGTGTTCTTCATACTCTTTAGCTTGTGTTTGTGAAGTAGATTCAAAACGTGTGACTAAAACAGGGGTGGTATTACTTGCTCTGACTAACCCCCATCCATTTTCAAAAATAACTCGTACCCCATCCACATCAACAATATCAATGATTTTTGGAAATC
>CAZIES010000217.1:0-2517 GCA_964538295.1 uncultured Arcobacter sp.
TGTTTTTACAAAATATGGCTTGACAAGTGCCTCTCCTATGGCTTTTTTAGCGATTCGTTTTTTTATTGCTTTTATTATTTTATGTTTAATTGCACTATTTATAAAGGCACGTTGGCCTTCTCATTATAAAGAGTTTTTCCACATCGCAATGGCAGGAGTTTTGACTGTTGGAACTTTTTCAGTGGGTGTTTTTTTATCTCTTTCATATGGTATATCTGCCTCTTTGAGTGCTTTGATTATTGCTCTTCAACCTATATTGGTCTCGTTTTTAGCAGTAAAATTTTTAGATGAAGAGGTCAATGCTAAAATTTGGTTAGGACTTTTTATGGGACTTTTAGGTGTTGCTTTTGTTGTAGTAATGAATATTGATATGAGTAGCACAAAGCTTTTAGGTGTTGCTTGTTCCGTGGTAGCACTGCTTGGGCTTAGTTTTGGAAATCTATACCAAAAGAAATATTGTGCCCATATGAATCTTTTTTCTGGTGGTGCAATACAGACACTCTCATCAACAGTTCTTGTATTACCTTTTTTATATTTTGAAGAGATTACCGTTCAATGGAACAGTGAATTTATTATTGCATTATCCTATATGTCAGTAGGAGTTAGTATTGGTGCTTTATCACTACTTTATGTGATGATTAAACAAGGAGCTGTTTCAAAAGTGGCTTCAATTTTTTATTTGGTTCCTGTAAGTGCCGTGATTATCTCTTATTTTTTACTAGATGATGCTTTAGAGTGGAATGTTATTGTTGGAATTGTTATGGTACTTTTTGCGATCACCTTGATAAATAAAAAATAAAATAGTAAAGAGATACTCTTAATAAAACCTATGCTACTATCCTTAGATGATTACAAAGCATACAATTTTAAAAGAACAGTTTGGACATGATACTTTTCGAAGTTTTCAAGAAGAGGTTATTGATGTAATTTTAGCACAACAAGATGTTTTGACCATCTTGCCCACAGGTGGTGGTAAATCTTTATGTTACCAGCTTCCTACTCTTCTTATGGAGGGAGTAACTATTGTTATTTCCCCTTTGATTGCTTTAATGCAAGATCAAATTAAAGCACTCAATGAGCTTGATATTAGTGCGGCAATGATAAACTCTTTACAAACGAATGAACAAAACAATCAAACCCTGCAAGCATTACAAAATAAGCAACTAAAGTTTCTTTATGTGGCTCCTGAACGATTTACTTCTTTTGAGTTTATTCAAACTTTACAACAGGTTAATATTAACTATTTTGTGATTGATGAAGCCCATTGTGTAAGTGCTTGGGGACATGAGTTCCGTGCAGAATATCGCAACCTTGATAGAATCAAACAAAACTTTCCTAATACTTCAATTGCTGCATTTACTGCAACAGCGACAAAAAAAGTGGAAGCTGATATTGCACAAAGTTTACACTTAAAAGATGCGCGACACTTTAGGGCAAAAACAAAACGAGACAATTTAAATATTTGTTGTGAACCCCGTATAGCAAATGGTAAGAAACAGATTTTAAACTTTTTAAAGGCACACCAAGGATTGTGTGGGATTATTTATACCTTTACCCGAAAAGAAGCAGAAGGAATTGCTTCCTTTTTACAAGAGAATAACTATAAAGCAAAAGCGTATCATGCAGGACTTTCAAACGAAATAAAACATGAGGTCTTTGAAGCTTTTGTCTATGAAAAAATTGATATCGTTGTTGCAACCATAGCTTTTGGTATGGGAATTGATAAATCCAATATTCGCTTTGTGTTACATACTTCAATGCCAAAAACCTTAGAGAACTATTATCAAGAGATAGGTCGAGCAGGGCGTGATGGTGAAATGTCATATACCTATTTACTTTATTCAAAATCCGATGAAGTCAAACGTAAAATACAAATAGAAGAGGCATTAGATGATGGCTATAAAAAAACTTCACTTGATAAGCTAGAGTCAATGTACCGATATTGTGTTTCAACACAGTGTCGACATAAACTTATTGCGGCTTATTTTGAAGATGAGATAGCGTCATGTGAGACTTTATGTGATAGTTGTACCAAAGGTGAGGTGGAACAAGTTGATGTTAGTGTTGATGCTCAAAAGTTACTCTCTGCTATTTTTAGAACCCAACAGCGTTTTGGGCTCAATCATATTATAGATATTTTAAGGGGTTCTAAAAATCAAAAGCTTTTAGAGTTTGGGCATGAAAAATTAAGTGTTTATAATATAGGGCATGAAAAAAGTAAAAATGAGTGGGTGGCTATTTGTGACAAACTTATTGATGAGCAAGCTTTAGAACTTGGTGAATTTAGAGCGTTAAAAATCAATGCACTGGGCATGGATATTTTAAAAGGTAATAAACAACTTTTTATTGATAGTGATAAGTTAGGAATATTAAAGAAGCAAGTTGAGGAGGAGCTGGAGTTAAGTTTTGATGAAAAACTTTTTGAAGAGTTTAAAACGTTGCGAAGAGAGATAGCTTTAGCCCATGAGGTTCCAGCATATGTTATCTTTGGAGATAAAACTTTAAAGGAACTCTGCG
>CAZIES010000218.1:0-2489 GCA_964538295.1 uncultured Arcobacter sp.
CCGGATGAAGGCGGGGAAACTTTAGAAGAGGAGATAATTGATATTGAAAATTCTATAGAAGACTCTTATGAAGTTAAAAGAGTAGAAACATCTGATACATACGATTTGGGTGTTTTTATAGGTGGTGACCATCATACATTGGACGAGTATAATGATTTTAAGAAAATGCATCCTAAAGCACTGTTGTTGACGGTTCATAAAACAGGAGGGGCTTGTGTAATGATTGAAACGTCCCCAGAATTGGAAGTAATAGCAAAAGACCCTAGATTAACATTTAAATCGATTTTCCGTAAAACCTTTAAATATATGTTGACAAGGTAAATAAAAATGAATGTACGTATTCAAAATTTTGTAAATAGGTTGATTCAGGAAACAACTGATGGTACAATTATATGGCGTGGTTCTAGTATGTTTTCAGTTGGTCTTGATGGGTTTGAGGTTTGTATTAAAGTAGATAAAGAGGATGAAATTACAACAGTAGTTTTGTGGATTAAGGACGAATCTGATAGAATTTGGTCAACCTCTTTTAATAGTAATGATGGTAATGATTACTATCTATTCCGTGATTTGTTTGAAAGTGCTTTAGCTAGTAATAAAAAATTATTTCCTGTGTTGGGACAGATAGAAAATAAGTTAAGTTTAAGTGCAAGCCAACCTCTAAATGAATGCGTCTGCTTGCTAAAATAAAAAGACCTAGAAATTTTTAAATAAACACTTGACAAACAATAACAGAATCAGGTACACTAAAAATCAGTTGAACAATTAACACTTTTTAGGACAAACAGAAAATGACTTTATCCTCTTACATTAGTAGCATCGATAGTATTATCACTGATTCATCAATCAGTGATACAATTGACCGTGCCTGGGGGGGGGAATAAAGTCTAAATGTGCTTCACATAAAGATAAAAACCAAAAACCCCTCCAGGAAACTGAGAGGGGTTTTTGGTTTTTATTTAAAGTGGGAGTAAAAATGATAATAAGCACTTCAGCAACTGTAGGAGAATTACTATTAGGGACGCTTGTAGCTTGTGTGGTTGGGTGGTTGGTATCGTCTTTGATAGATTGGGATAAATTGCAAAATAAATTTGATGAGGAAAATTAATAGTTTGGATACGTAGCTTAAAGGTAGAGTCCAACATTGTCAATGTTGTTTGTGCGAGTTCGATTCTCGTCGTATCCGTTTGTTTTTATTGAAGTTTGTAGTTTGGAGAAATACGCTAATTGGTAAGCGACACGATTGCTAATCGTGCGGGTTGGTGGGTGACTTCCGGCGTGTGGGTTCGAGGCCCACTTTCTCCGTTTTATTATAAATATTAATCAATTTAGTATTTTTGGAGTGGTGGCAGAGAGGTTTATTGCAGCGGTTTTGAAAACCGCAGGTCGGGGTAATCCACCGTCCCATGGGTTCAAATCCCATCCGCTCCTTGTTATTATTTTGGTGAAATGGCAGAGTCTGGTTTATTGCACTGTCTTGGAAAGGCAGCGAGCCAGTTAAAAGCTGGCTCCATTGGTTCAAATCCAATTTTCACCGTTGCACTGGCCCGCTACCTCAATGGTAGAGGAACCGCCTGATAAGCGGTCTATACAAGTTCAACTCTTGTGCGGGCTATCCATCTTTTCTTTGTATAGTGACATTAACGGTCACGATTACCGTCTAGTTAAAACAGTAGGTGTAATAGTAGATAATCCGTTAGGTCTTGCTTTTTAAGGTTTAAAATCTGTATTATTATTAGCGATAATACAGATTTTAAACCTTTTTGCATGTAGACCTAGTGGAGTGTAGGAATGAGTGAAGCTTTAGATTTAATTCATTTTTTGGAAAGTTTTTTGGTAGAAAGTCGTCAAAAAATTGCTCAAGGATTTCTACAAGAGGTTTTTGATAAATATTTCAAAGATGAATTCAAGGATTTAAAGGTAGATACCTTCCCAAAAATACGTATAAAGCAGCTTAAAGGATTTGGACGTTTTGTTTTTAGAAGAAATCGGTCTACAGGTAAACCGGATCCTGATACTTTTGAATTTTGGATTAACTCTGATGTTTTTTCGGATAACTCTTTTGTAAGAAGGGTTATTTTCCATGAATCTATTCATTGGATAGAAACACTTCTTACAGGGGAAGCTGAAGGGGATGGACATGGAGCCTTTTTTTAATCGTTTTAAAGATAAAATTAACGCTAAAGAAGGTAAAGATTTTATAGAAGTTAAACATACATACGGTTTACATGTATCATCTGTAAAGCCCTTTTACGTGCATTATACTTTGGATGAAATTACAGGAAAAATTTTATATTTTTGGTCTAATCAAAGTGCTGAGAAAGTGCCAATATTTAAGATTTTTTTAAAGAGAGCATTAAGTCAAAGTAAGAATCCTGGAAAAATATTTGTATTAGAGACTACTAAAGCTTTTTATAAAAAAAGTCCAAAATTTAAAATGACACCATCTTCAAAAAGATTAATAATGGGTTTTATTGATGGAAATAACCCAC
>CAZIES010000219.1:0-2485 GCA_964538295.1 uncultured Arcobacter sp.
AATAACTGCAAACGTTTAAAGAAAAAATCTTGCTGTGATTTACTATTAAAAATAATACGTTTATCCACGCCACGATTAAACACGTGATAGTACTCTCCATTTGCAAACTCTATATTTCTTATACTCATGAGTACTATGTTACCTGAGCAGGCCTTGCCTGCTCAGGTAATGGACGAAAAAAACCCCAGACCGAGGTCTGGGGTTTTAGACTTAACCTTAAGTTAAGTTAGCTTTTCTAAATAAGATTTAGAACTTAACAGAAAGATCGATTTCAAACTTCTCAGTTGAATCAGCAGAGTTTACTACTTCATAGTCTGTGTAAGTTGCAGCTAAAGTTGCACCACCAGCTAAAGAACGCTTAACATCAATTTGAGTGAAATCGTTGTCAGTTGAACCTTCTTCAACAGTACCAGACTTTAATGTGATTGTGTTACCAGCTGCACTTAACTTAGCAGAAATTTGGTTAACACCGTCAACTGTAGCGCCATTACCTTCACGAGCAAAGATAGCTGAATCATCTTCACCAATTAAGTTTACTGCATCAGCATCAATCCATGCGTAACCTAGTGTTACACCATTAACGTCTTTAGTGATGTTACCAAAAGTTACGTCGTTGTTAGCTGTATCAGAGTTTTTCTGCTCTAAACGAACGCCAAAACCAGCGATATCACCTGAAACACCAACACCTGTGTAAGAATCAGACTCTTCTTTAATTGCTACGTTAAAACCAGCAACTTTACCAGAGATAGAAACTGAAGCTTCGTCAGAGTTTAATGCTGAACCAGACTCAGCTACTGCGTAACCAATCTTGAAGCCACCAACTGAAGTTGATAAAGAAACTTTATCTTGTGCACGTGAACCGTTGTCGATTTCACCTAGAAGTGCAGAAGTACCAGTAGCAAAGTTACCCGCTTTAACTGCTACATCACCAATTTTAGTTGAGATGTACATATCTTCAGTGTCCATACCTGCGCCAGCAGCACTTGATGAGTTAAATTCGTTGTTTAATACAACTGTAGTATCACCGTGTGAACCCTTAATTGAAACGTTTACTTCAGTGTTAGTTGCGTTTACCGCAGCGTTAGAACCAATTTCAGTATTTGTAAACTCAAACTTAGCGTTACCAGTGATTGAGATATCAGCCATAGCAACTGATGTCATTGTAGCTGCTACTGCAGCTGCTAATAATTGTTTTTTCATTTTAGTCTCCTAAATTTTTATGTTATGCCAGAATAATTTCTGACGTTTATTCTCTGCGTTTTTGCAAAGATAGTGCGTATTATAAGGATCTGTTTTTAAAAGTCAACACTTTTTTGCAAAAAAAATACAAAAAAATGCAAATTTACTACAAAAATTAGCAATTTAGTGGCAAAATATCGCCTTAAAAGCCTTATGCAGTAAGGTTTTTATCGTTTTATTGTAAAAATACAACAAATTTGTAAAAATATTACAAAAAATACAAATAGCATTAACAATCGCTTTTTGATTGGGTTTTTAATAGTATTCAGTGTCTTTTCTCTATACTTATGTATAAGGTCACTTATACATTACCAAATTTTAGACAATAAAAAACCGAAACTGCTCTCGGTTTTTTATTTTAAGTCTTATTGTTGTTTTTTTATAACTTAATAAAGCCCTTTATTGCTTCACTTGCTAATTTAGAAAATTCTGCTGGTATCTTACCCACTTTACTAATAATCATATTTTGATCAAGTGTTGCTATTCTGGAACATCTGATAATTGATGGCACAATTAACCCACAATCATTAACATCGTCTATTACTATATCTCCCTTTATATTATTCTTACCTTCAACATACGGAAAAGGTATGGTAACAATATCACCTGCTTTATAAATTGTCATAGGCGCTATCTGCTTCAGAGTTCCATTCTTTAAAATTTACAAAAGGATTTTCAAATAGATCTTTATCATAATTTTTAATTTTTTCTAAATCATGAATGCTAACTAATGCTGCAACAGGCAGACCGCTTTTTTCTAAAATAATAGTAGAGTTATCCATATAGGTTTTTTTTACAATCTTACCTAATGATGTTCTAGCCTCTGTTAAACCCATATTAATTACTTCATTTCTCACCATAACTCCTTGTTTACACAACTGTACATAGTATAACATTATTGTACATTTAAATTAGAGCAATAAAAAACCGAGAACAAAGTCTCGGTTTATATATTACTAATAGTTTTAAATTTTAGATAAATACAAGGCAAATAATATTATCAGTGCCGGAGTGTAGTTAGCCTACATGACCAGCTGAGAATATTGTTTAACGCAGTAGTTGCTAAAATTTAGAATCTATTAGTGCCATGCAATCATGGTCAGCAACATCGGCACCGACATAATCACATTCGCACTTGATGCCAGCGCTGCATTAGCTTTGGCCTTAGCAACCTCTGCATCGGTGGCAGAGACCATGCCTAAGATCTTTTGTTGATTTGGCCAGATGATAAACCAAACGTTAAATG
>CAZIES010000220.1:0-2426 GCA_964538295.1 uncultured Arcobacter sp.
CATAACCAATTCCAAATCCAATGATAACAGCAGCTATCATTGAAATACCTAAAGAGAGATTATCTAAAGCTTGAAGCTTTCCTTGGTGTTTTGGTTTTTGATTTTCTTCTTGCATTTTATGCCTTTAAGAAGGTACAACAATAATCTGTAACTTCTTCTACTTTGATTTCAAATCCAGAATTAGCAGGAACTTCAAAATACTCACCTGCTTCATACGTTTCCCAGTTTGACTCTAAACCATCTAATAATACTTCTGCTCTACCTGCAATGATTAACATATGCTCTGCATCGTCAGTATTAAAGTGATACTCACCAGGAAGCATTACACCTAAAGATTTTTTTTGACCATCTTCATCAACAAATGTTCGTGAAGATACATTTCCATTAAAATAGACATTTGCTTTTTGTACTAATTCTACATTTTTATATATCATCTGATTTTCTCCCTAAATATTCTCTACTATAGTGACGCTAATACTTCATCAGCAGCAGCAATACACTCATCAATCATTTCATCTGTAATAACTGTTGCAATAAAACCTGCTTCGTATTGACTACACGCAAAATAGAACCCTTTTTTAATCATTTCATGATGGAATCGCCCAAATCGTTTAAAGTCACAAAAGTCAGTAACCTCTTTAAAGTTTTTTGGCATAGATTGAGCAAAAAAGAATCCAAACATAGAACCACGTGTGTCAACTTGTAAAGGGATATTATGTTTAGTTGCAACCTCTTTTAATCCCGTTACTAACTTAACTGCTTTTGCATTAAGTTCAGCATAGATATTTGTATTTGCTTTAAGCTTTTTTAAACTCACTAATCCTGCAGCCATAGCAACAGGATTTCCACTTAATGTACCTGCTTGATAAACTGCTCCATCTGGGCTTAAATGTCCCATGATTTCTTTACTTGCAGCAAAGGCACCAACAGGCATACCTGCGCCAATTACTTTACCAAAGGTCATAATATCAGGCGTTGTAGCTACAATTCCAGAAGCACCAGTTAATGAAGCTCTAAATCCTGTCATCACTTCATCAAAAATAAGTAAGGCACCATTTGCATCACACAGTTCTCTACATGTTGCTAAAAACTCAGGTGTTGCAGGAACTAATCCCATATTTCCTGCAATTGGTTCAATAATTACACACGAAATATCAGAACTATCTTCAAAACACTTTTTAAGGTTTTCAATGTTGTTATATTCACATAAAAGTGTATGCTTAATTAAGTCTGCTGGAACACCAGGAGAACTTGGACTTCCAAAAGTAGCTAACCCTGACCCTGCTTGTACAAGAAGAGAATCTGAGTGTCCATGGTAACACCCCTCAAATTTAACAATATCATTTTTCCCCGTTACTCCACGTGCAAGTCGAATCGCTGACATTACGGCTTCTGTTCCTGAACTTACAAATCGAACTTTATCAATATTGTCATACATTGCTACAATTTCTTGAGCTAATTCAGTCTCTAATAGTGTTGGAGCACCAAAGCTAAGACCTTTTTTAGCTGTTGCGATAACAGCTTCTTCAATATCACTATCACAATGTCCAAAAATTAACGGACCCCAACTTTGTACAAAATCTAAATATCTATTTCCATCTATATCATAAAGGTACGCACCTTCTCCTCTATCAATAAAAGGTGGTGTTCCTTCAACCCCTTTAAAAGCTCGTACAGGTGAATCAACACCACCTGGAATTACTTGTTGCGCTTCTTCATATGCATTTTGTGATTTTTCAAACATTTTACTTCCCTATAATGTAACTACCAAAACAATTATTGGTCTATTTTTTTAATAAAAGCAACATTGTACTATAAGTTATTTTAATGACTACTAAAGCCTATTACAAGGGGTTTTATAAAGGATTTTAATATATTTATTAACACATTTTCAATAAAAGGTATAACAAAATATTTTAAGAAAAAAAAATTACAAGAAGATTTATAATGAATTAAATAAACTATACATTATCTAATACTAAAAGCGTTCCCATTCATCTGTATCATCTACTTGTTCTTTTATAGTTTCATTACTTTTTTTTGAAAAAGTTTTAAGATTATTGTGATTATCTATTTTACTACTTTCTTGAAGCTTTGAAGAGTTATTCTTCTTGATTTCTCCTTCTGTTCGTCTTCGCTCCTTGTTTTTATACTCTAAATCTATAGAGTTTTTTCTTCTATCTTTAACTTCTTCTTTGCCTCTAAACTCTTTCATATCTGCTTTTTTTATGATGCTTTCTGCTAGGTTTCTAGTACTTATTGCTATATCATTAGTTTCTAAAGCTGCTGCTGCATTCATTTGTGTTTGTTGGTCAAGTTGATTGACAGCATCGTTTATTTGCTCAATTCCTGACTGTTGTTCTTTTGATGCAGCATCGACATCTTTTATTAACTCTAAAGTTTTAACAATATCCATATTTAAAGTT
>CAZIES010000221.1:0-2389 GCA_964538295.1 uncultured Arcobacter sp.
TTGACAAACCTTTAGTAACTGGGTAAAGCCGCGTCCCAGAACCACCAGCTAATATTATTCCTTTCATAACTTATCCTGTTCCTAGCCTTTCTCTTTGATAAGAGCCATCTTGTACAGCTCGCCACCATGGCTCATTGTCTAAATACCACTGAATGGTTTTTTGCATTCCAGTCTCGAATGTTTCTTGTGGTATCCAGCCTAGAGTATTTTTTATCTTATTTGCATCAATGGCATAGCGCAAGTCATGCCCTGGTCTATCAGGGACAAAAGTTATTTGTTTATTGTACGACTTTGCTTTTGGTGCAAGCTTATCCAAAACTTTACAAATTATTTCAACAACCTCTAAATTTTGTTTTTCATTATGACCACCAATATTATAAGTCTCTCCTATTTTTCCCTTGGTTACAATTAAGAATAGTGCTCGTGCATGGTCATCAACATATAGCCAATCACGTATTTGTTTACCATTACCATAGATTGGCAAATCTTTGCCTTCTAATGCATTAAGGATAGTGAGTGGAATAAGCTTCTCAGGGAACTGGTAAGGGCCATAATTATTAGAACAATTGCTAATTAGAATTGGGAATTTAAAAGTTCTGTGCCATGCACGAACTAAATGATCTGAACTGGCTTTTGATGCTGAATAAGGAGAGCTTGGCTCATAAGACGTCTCCTCTGTAAAAAGAGGTATATTCCCACTGTGTTCATCCGGATGAGGTAAATCACCATAAACTTCATCTGTAGACACATGATGAAAACGAAACTTTTTCTTTTTATCTTTACTTAATTCAGACCAGTACTCTCTTGCTGTCTCCAGTAGAACATATGTGCCTATAATATTTGTTTGTATAAACTCTTTTGGACCGTCAATAGAGCGATCCACATGCGACTCTGCAGCTAAGTGCATTACTATATCAGGATTATATTTAGAAAACACATATCTCATATCTCCTGCATTACAAATATCCTTGTGCTCAAAATGATAATTATCAGAACCATTAATACTTTGTAAAGATTGTAAATTACCTGCATAGGTTAATTTGTCAACATTAGTAACTTGGTGGTTTGTATTGCTAATAATGTGGCGGATAACAGCAGATCCAATAAACCCTGCACCTCCAGTAATCAAAATATTCATAGCTCTGTAAAAAACCCTTCCTTGAACCTATATGTGGATAATAAGCTTACATGAATTCTATTCACAAAATTGGTAAATTTTATCATCCGGTCGCTTGGTTGTTCGTTTATCTATTAATACACTTTTTGTTGCGCCTATTGTTTAGTCAAACCCTGCAATTAGATGACGCTGAGCAAATTCGGTTTTCTCAAGAACTTCTTTTAGGCTATCCCATACCGCAGCCGCCTATGTATAGCTGGCTAAGCTGGATTATGTTTCAATTATTTGGAACGGGACTTCTGGCATTAACTTTACTTAAATATGGTTTAATTGTGCTGACTTTTTGGTTTACTTGGTTAGTTTCTGGCCAGCTATTTCAACACGTACAAACCCGTTATATCGCAACATTTGCTTATTTATTGATGCCATCATTTGCTTGGCATATGCACCAAGGCTTCACCCACACCATACTCTTAGGCTTTGGCATTATTTTATCTTTGCACGCTCTATTATCACTCAAAGAAAGCCCTAATACAAAAAACTATCTATATTTGGGGTTAGCATTGGGTATTGGCCTTATGGGTAAATATAGTTTTTTACTGTTCATGGCACCAATATTAATTGCAGCACTGAGTATTGATAATTATCGCAAGTTAATACTAGAGAGGCGATTTTTACTAACACTATGTGTTTTTATGTTGATTATTGCACCGCACGCTTATTGGTTGTTGCAACACCACCAAGAGATTTTCGCCTCCATTGATCAAAAACTTCAGGTTAGCAATGATGGTGCTATATATGAACGCATGAGTTCTGTTGGGCGCTTTATTTTCTCTGCATTAGCTTTTGTAATTCCGTTTGCTTTGGTGTTTCTAGTCGGAACATGGAAACGACTGTTCAACCAAGATAATCAACTGGTAAAAAAAGACAATATTTTACTGCTAAGTCGTTTTTACTGGGTTGTGATAATCTCAGTTATTACTCTAGCAGTTTTTGTTAGTATGCCACATTTTAAAGTCAGATGGTTTCATCCGTTAATGATGGTTTGCCCAATGTGGATTTTAATACGTATTGAGCGTCCGCAACCTCTATCTAATGCTTTAATTAATTGGTTCTACGGACTAATAATATTTTTAACTATTTTGATCCTGTCAGTGCGCATTGCTCAAGTTACTATTGGGCCTGAGTTAGGAAAATATGGGCGACTCAATCGTCCCATTTTAGAAACTCTTGATAAAATACCAGAGCCACTATTTCAGGGTGCCATTCTTA
>CAZIES010000222.1:0-1179 GCA_964538295.1 uncultured Arcobacter sp.
ACACTTAGTGCCCCTGCTAATGCTATCGCTGTTATTCTTCTCATCTTTTCTCCTTATATGAATGAATGATTGTAACTATTACTGTACAAAATAGATGTTTTACACAATAATAAATTACACCAAATA
Source organism: uncultured Arcobacter sp. (assembly GCA_964538295.1). GTDB lineage: Bacteria > Campylobacterota > Campylobacteria > Campylobacterales > Arcobacteraceae > Arcobacter_A. The sequence goes on from CAZIES010000222.1 coordinate 127, forward strand.
CCTAATAATCGCATTAAATAAAGTTAACATGAACTAAATTGATTTTTCCTTAACTTTAGAAACTATATTGTTTAAAATGGATGGTAAATTGTTATTTAAATATAACTTTATGAAGACTCTATCAAGTCAATAAATCTATTTTGGCACTTTTATAGTAGCTTTGCTAAAAATAACTTGACATTTGAAGACTCATATAGTATAATCTTTTTAGCAGTACATTATATTGAGTGCTAAAATAATAGAAATGGCTAATTATGATTGACAAAAAAGAGTTTTTATTACAATCGATTATTAAAGCATATATCGAACATTGTGAACCAATTGGTTCTAGCCAATTAAAATCAATGTATGATATTACTTATTCACCCGCAACTATTAGAGGATACTTTAAAAAGTTAGGGGATGAAGGTTTTTTAGCTCAAGAACATGTAAGTTCTGGTAGAACACCTACAACAGAAGCTTTAAAACAGTATTGGTTAAATAAGTTAAATTTTAAACTTGACTTTGTTGATGAAAAAGCCATCGATTATTTAGCAAATGAGATTGGATTGTCTGTTTTTATTCAAGAACAGAAATCAGATGTTTTACAAAATATTTTAAATGTTGAAAATAGGTATATGATTTTAGAGTTTACGAGCTTTGCAGTAACGATAAAATATTCTGATGCTTTGTATCGATTTTTAAGTGATATGATTAGTTTGGAGTTAACACATATTGTTAATATCTCTAAACAAGTTGGTGCTTTAGAAATTTATGAGCAGGTTAATCAGTATTTACAAAATAAAAATTTTCACATTTATAATACGAAAGAGTTTTTCTCATTGGCATTGCGATATAACTTTGATGAGACAACAGTTAATAACTTTTTAAAAGGGAATATTTTAGATTCATGTGAAGAGGGGTTATACTTTGATAGAATCGTTCCTGAAGGGTATATTGCTATTTGTCATCACTGTAAATTAGGGGATCTAGATACAAAAATGCTTGTAGTTGGTGAACTTTCAAAAGATTATGAATTTTTTTATAACAAAATAAGTATGGTTTAGGAGAATA
>CAZIES010000222.1:1279-2358 GCA_964538295.1 uncultured Arcobacter sp.
AATATGAGTAAAGTTATTGGAATTGACTTAGGTACAACAAACTCGTGTATGGCAGTTTATGAAGGTGGAGAAGCGAAAGTTATCCCAAATAAAGAGGGTAAGAATACAACTCCTTCAATTGTTGCATTTACTGATAAAGGTGAGGTTTTAGTAGGAGATCCTGCAAAACGACAAGCAATTACAAACCCTGAAAAGACAATCTATTCTGTAAAAAGAATTATGGGTCTGATGATGGATGAAAAAAATGCTCAAGAAGCGCAACACAAAGTAGGGTATAAAATCGTTGATAGAAACGGTGCTGCTGCAGTTGAGATTGCTGATAAAGTATATACGCCACAAGAAATTTCTGCAAAAATCTTAGGTAAATTAAAAGTTGATGCTGAAGAGTATCTTGGAGCTCCTGTAACTGATGCAGTTATTACTGTTCCTGCATACTTTAATGATGCACAAAGAAAAGCAACGCAAGAAGCTGGTACTATTGCAGGTTTAAATGTTTTAAGAATTATCAATGAGCCAACAGCTGCTTCATTAGCATACGGTTTAGATAAAAAAGGTGAAGAAAAAGTTCTTGTTTACGATTTAGGTGGTGGTACATTTGACGTTACTACTCTTGAAATTGGTGATGGAACATTTGAAGTACTTTCAACTGATGGTAATGCATTCTTAGGTGGAGATGATTTTGATAACGCTATTATTGATTGGTTAGCTGAAGAGTTTGAAACAGAAAATGGTTTTGATGTTAAAAATGACAAGATGGCACTTCAAAGATTAAAAGATGCTGCTGAAAATGCAAAAAAAGAGTTGTCTTCTGCTGAATCTACAGAGATTAACTTACCATTTATCTCTATGGGTAACGCTGGTCCTGTTCACTTAGTTAAATCATTAACACGAGCAAAATTTGAAGCGATGACTGAAGATTTAATTACTGAAACATTAGATCACATTAAAGTAGCTATGAATGATGCTGGATTAGATAAAGATGAAATTGAAGAAGTAATCATGGTTGGTGGTTCAACTAGACTTCCTAAAGCAAATGAAGTTGTAAGAGATTTCTTTGGAAAAGATTTAAATAAAGGTGT
>CAZIES010000223.1:0-2347 GCA_964538295.1 uncultured Arcobacter sp.
AATTGTGGCTTCTCGCTGGCGCGAGAATCACAATCTAACCTTATTCGTTATGCCTGAGTTGAGTTTGTGAATTTAGCAGCTTACAAAGCATCTTTGGATTTTCTGATTTTATCTTCCAGTTGTTCAACCGCTTTGACTAATTCTTTTTGTTCCTCAATAGATGGGACATTGATACTTAAACCTTTAATTCTCGCTATTGAAGCCCGATGTGTCCTTGAAAAACGAACATTAGAACCTGCTTTTTCGAGGACCCATGATAAGTAGCGAGGGTGAACATCACTCCCTTTTACTCTAATTACACCGCAATGGTCAGTCGGGTAAAATGGAATATCCTTTCTGATATGATTAACCATCCAGTCACCATCAATCCCCCATAATACGGATGGCCTACTAAAGTCGGTTAGTAATTCTTTTTTGATAAATCCAAAGGGCTCGAAAACATTTGCGCTGTAAACAGGAATCCCGCTTTCTGTTTTTTCAATATCTTTTGCTATAACCCTTTTACCAATGGAAATATCGAATACTTGCGCGTTGTTTAACCGTAATGTTTTAGTAGCATTCAATTGTGCTTTTTCGAATTTATCTTCAAGTGCTTTAATAGTGTCATCAGGAAGACTAGAAACGAGTGCACTTAAGCTTTTTAACTGTCGCAGTTTTATTGTAGTGTCCGTAGCAACATCAATTTTAGGTGACAGCATGAAGGATTTGTCAAATTCTGTTCTACTAAAATCCAAGATATCTACAACATCTGCGTAGGTTATATGTTTTTTAATTTTATCGAATTTGGTTAAATCATTAGGCGGGTTTCCCAAAAAGTTTTGCTCTATTAAAAAGTTAATTTTTGTTTCGTCTGAAAAATTATTAGGGTTAAATAATGGCGTGATAATGTCATTCACAGTACTTCCACCGTTGTACCTGATACCTTCTTGACCTTTTGCGCCACTCCATTCATAACCAAGAAAGATTTTTTGTGATTTTTTATCGCTTGGGCTTTTGACTATCAAGACTTTTTGTGGGTTTTCATACGCGAGCATAAAATAAAATAGTTTATCTTTTTCAATTTTATACAAGTAGTTAATAAATCGCCTGTTTAGCTCTAACGCCTGTTCTTCTTGATTTTTATCTTTAAAATTCTTTTTCTTTTTTAGGTTCTTTATTTCAGTGCTGTTATTAAATTCATTTTCGTAAGAAGAAAAGAGCTCTGCTGTAAGAAGCTCATTAATATTTTCTACAGATCCTGGAGTAATACCGAATAATTTTATATATTCATCAAACGGTAAGTCATTATGTTCACAATATTTCCTGATGAGGTAGAGGTCTTGGTATTCTGCCATGCTTTTATCGTCAGAATTGAACCCTTCAAAATAATCATCTACTCGGTTTTGGTAGTGTTCTGCTGGCTCAGGTTTTTTATCCTTACGTTGCAAAAATAGAGCTACCGTATTTTGGCCTGTTTTACCAAATGTGCTGCCGCCAAGCTCAACAATAGAAACAATATTGAAATATTTTAAGATAATTTCACGGGTTGCTATATGAGTACCGTCAGCGTTTAAGAGTAGGGGAAGTGGCAAAATAACACCTACTACACCACCAGGTGCCATTAGTTGTTTTGCTCGTTCTAGGAAAAAGCATTGAATATTATTCGTATTCGAATTTAATTCAGTGGTTTTTATTAGCTCATAAGTTTCTTTTTGCTTATCTGTTAAGTTGAGTAAAAAGCCTTCTACTGCAAAGGGCGGATTAGCTACTAACACATCAAAAGATGCTGGCTTAATCTCGTAAATATCACTCAGGGTGTCTTCTTCAATAACCTTGATTTGATCCTGTCCATACATATATGCCGATACTTTAGCAATTTTGGCAAGTCGATCTTCTTTTTCTATGCCCGTGATATTCTCGTGATAGTGACTAATCTCTGTTTCTTTATGTTTTTTTACAAATGGTTCTATTTGATGCGCATACTCTGTTAAGAAATGCCCGGCACCACAAGCATAATCAATGGCTTTTAATGGTTCGGTAGATTCTTGTATTTTGTTTTCAAGTGGTAAAGAAGACACTATAAATTTCGTAATGGGCATTGGTGTGAAAAACTGCCCTTCAGATTGTTTTATAGAGTTATCTAGGAAGTATTCAAACATATCCCCTAGAAACTGATTTTGGCCGGTAGTTTTTAACCTCAAACTCTGCCACATTTGTACTAACTCAACAAGAACTTTGGTGTTTCGGTTGAATAGGCGTTCGTTGTGGACATCGATAAGAGAAAAAGCATTATTTGAGAAGAACTTTAAATCTCTAAAATATTTCTGTATTTGTTTTTTTGTTGCATTTTTCTTGTTTTTAACTGTCC
>CAZIES010000224.1:0-2334 GCA_964538295.1 uncultured Arcobacter sp.
ATAAAAATAGAGCTTATTCCTTATATTGCTGAAGTGTTACAAATCACTGAGCAAGAGCTTTTTACCCATGATACAAAGACTCGTAAAAAGTTTTTTCGAAACTTAATCAAAACAGCAACTCCTAAAGAGATAGCTATTTTACAAGAGAAGTTTGATTTAAAATATAGTGAAACACTCAAAGAACCACAAAACGAGTATAATAAAAAATCCCTTGAGGTAGAGCTACTAGCACTTCTTCCATATGCACCCAAACCCTTACTTCAAAACTTTGTCACTAAACTCAAAGAGTTAAAAGAGTTTAACGAAACTATTTGACTGAGATTTCAATTTTAGATATAATCATGTTACAAATATCCTTCGGGACGACTCACCTTTTTTAAGGTGAGGTTAATCAATCAACTTTTTAAACTCTTCTTTCATTGCTTCAAAATCTTTATTATTCATAACTCCAATTTTATTTAGTAATCTATTGCTACTATATAGTTTCATTTGAGATAAGAGTGCAATATTTTTACTTATCAAATTTTTCTTTTTAAATTCAAAATAGTAATAAAACTTCCCTTCTTTTATTTGTGTTGATAAAGGGATTCCAAAAAACATATTTTTATTGAACTTTTTAAATATAACAACGGGTCGAACAAAGTTATTTCCTTTTCCATTTTGTTCAAAACCTACATTTTGCCCCATTTTGATATAGAAAATATCTCTATTTTTAAAGCCTACAAGGACTTTTTCTTTACTTGTTTCTTTTTTGATTGTGTTCCACTCATCATAAATATCACTCATAGCATTCCTTCTTCTTGAAAACTATAAAAGCCCGTTTTAGTGAAAATTATATGATCAAGTAGTTCAATACCGAGTATTTTAGCTGACTCTTGTAGTCGTTTAGTAACAGAAATATCCTCGTAACTAGGTTTTAGTATTCCGCTTGGGTGATTATGGGCGACAATTATGGAGGCACACCGCTTCTCTATAGCATAAGCAAAAACTTCTCTTGGGTGTACGAGGCTTTGATTGAGGGTTCCTATGGTGATAACATGGGTATCAATCAAATGATTTGCCCCATCAAGATACAACGCTAGAAAATACTCTTGTTGTCTATTTTTGTATGTTTGTAGTTCATGATAAACATCACTTGATGAGGAGATTTGGGGATGATTGTTTTGCACTAAGTAACGCCTACTTAATTCAATAGCACTTAGTATTTGTAAGGATTTGGCTTTGCCTAAACCATGAATACTTAAGAGCTCTTCTAATTGAAGTGTGTCAAATTTTTTATCAAGAAGTTTAATAAGCTCTTTGGATAGGGCAATAACATCTTTGCCTTTGATACCACTTCCTAGAAGTATTGCCATAAGCTCGTGTTTTTTTAATGCTTTGGCTCCTAGTTTTGTAAGCTTTTCCCTTGGTTTGTCGATATGGTTTAGGTTAATTAATGCATTCATAATAGACTCCTTAGATGGATTAGATTTTCTATGTTTATCCTATCAGATTCTTTAGTAAGGTATTAAAAAACTTACAAATTGTAAGCTAATTGACTTCACTGCTGTATTAATGTATTATTTTTAAAACATTCTAAGGAAAACCGATGTTGAATCGACCAAATATTACACTTGAAGAGGCTATGCAAATTGGAAATGCTTTAAGCATTGACTGGAATAGGGTAGATATTCACCAGTTTCGGCGAGGATTAGAGGTTGAGTTAGAACATGGATTGGTGGACAAAAACTCTAATGTAACCAATAATGATATGTTACTTACGGGGAAAATTGCTCTTGCCCATTTAAATGAACTTGATGATTACTACACACGATTAGATATGATTGAACAAGCGCAATTTAATGTTTCTCAAAATATGCAGGCTACACCAAAATATAATAAAACATTCAACTTTGTAGCAGGAGCTGCAGTTGGAGCAGGGCTTCTTCTTTTTATGGGCTATTTAAAAAAGAGAAAAGAAGAGGTTTAATATGTATGCAGTTATTTTTGAAGTGGAGATTAAAGAGTGGGCAAAAGATAAATACCTTGATATAGCTACGCAACTGCATGAGCAGTTAAAAAATGTAGAGGGATTTATCTCTATTGAGCGTTTTCAAAGCTTAGCAAATGAAGATAAACTTCTTAGCCTCTCTTATTGGGAAAATGAACAGGCTATTAATAACTGGCATAATAATTATGACTTTCGACATCTCCAAGAGCAAGGAAAAGCAGAACTTTTTTTAGATTATACGATTAGTATTACTAAAATAGAGCGTAAACATTCTATGAGCAAGAAAGAAGAAAATTTTACTAATTAAATATAAAATTTACTTATAATACTAAAAACTATTGACT
>CAZIES010000225.1:0-2326 GCA_964538295.1 uncultured Arcobacter sp.
AAATGTAGTATTGATAAGTTTATTAATTTATTTGATGAATATTTTCTAAATAAGATTTATGTATATGTTACTAACCCTAATGATTTTAATTCAAAAGCTTTTATTTCAAAAAAAGATGAAATCATAGAGATATTAAAAGAGGCTGCTTTTGTAAGTTCCAAAGATGAACAAAATGAAATAGATAAAAGATTAAGGGATGCAATTAGAACACCAATTAAAGATGTAAATGGAAATATATTAAGAAGAATTAGAAGAGTTGGACAGCAAGCTTTAATTCCAATAAGAAATGGTGTTGCATATACTGCCCCATCATTAGTATGTTTACGATGTAGTTTTGATGAACCAAAGTTGAAACTAAATAGACTTGATATAAGAAGTTATGCACAAAATAGTCAACATACAGATAGCCAGATAGATATTTTTAATAATGATTTAATTGAAATATATGTTGTAAAATCAAAAAAAGTTGAGTTTAAAGCAGTTGGAGTGCTAAAAGGTTTTACTGAAAGTAAAGGTGGGAGAGCAAACTTGCGAAATCCAAAATATCCTTTATTAAAAGATAAACAGCCAAAACTTTATAAAGGTGAATTCTCTATAGGTTCTACATGTGGAATCAAAAAGTATAAAATTGATGCTACAGGAAAAGTATTAGGTTATCACTATCTAGGTAGAGTAATTGAAGATGAAAGAGAACTTTTTGCAAAGGTTATAACATATAGGAGGATTTGATGAGTTATAAGTCCATATTTATTACAAACCCTTGTAAACTACATATAAAAAATGATAACTTAATCATAAGTAATGATGAGGGTGAGCACAAGGTTGTACTTGATAGTATAGCGTCTATTGTTATTGAAAATACAAGAACAACTTTGACAACTTATGCTATTTCAAGACTGGCAGAATCTGGTGTTAGTATTCTATATGTGGATAAAAAGTTTAATCTGAATGCAATAACACTACCTTTCCATACCCACTCAACTTTTTCTAAAATAGTTCACTCCCAAATAGATATATCAAAACCTTTTCAAAAAAAGCTTTGGCAAGAACTTATAAAACAAAAAATATATAACCAAGCTTCAGTTTTAGAATATTTTGAAAAACAAAAAATAGCGAAAGAACTATTTACATATATAAAATATGTTAAATCAAATGATGAAGATAATGTAGAAGCAAAAGCAGCTAGGTTATATTGGAGTGAATTGTTTGAAAACTTTGCAAGAATACAAAAAGGTGCTGAAGATATTAGAAATGCCTCTTTAAATTACTGTTATGCAATTATACGAAGTGCAGTGACGCGATCTATTACAAATGCTGGACTTATGCCCTCTTTTGGAGTACATCATAAGAACTATTTTAATCCTTTTAATTTAAGCGATGATTTAATAGAACCCTTTCGACCTTTTGTTGATTTGCATATAAAACATACGCTTTTAAAATATGATGACATAGTTTTAACTCCTGAAATAAAGGCAGAGTATGTAAATATACTTAATCTTGAATATGTGGATATAGAAAATGGAATAAGTAATTTAAGAGTTGCTATAGATACTACAGTTCAATCTCTACAAAAATCAGTTTTAGAAAAAGATGTAACGTATTTAGTCTTACCAAAGATTGATTTTAAAAGTTATGAAGATGAGTGCGTATAGATTTATGTGGCTGATGATAATGTTTGACATGCCTACAGATACTAAAAAAGCAAGAAAAAAATATAGGCATCTTAGAAGCAGAATTCTAAAAGAGGGTTATCTTATGATGCAGTATTCTATTTACATCCGTTCTTTTCACTCTTATGAAGCAGCATTAAATGGTAAAAAAAAGATAAAAGATTTTATAGCCACAAATATGTTAAAAGGAAAAATTAGGTTGATTGTATTTACAGATAAACAGTTTGCAAACATGGATATTATAGTAGGAACAAAAACAGAAGATGAAAAAAACGCACCAAAACAGCTATTGCTATTTTGATACATTCAAAATCTCTTTTGAAAATTTTCAAAAGATTATTCTAAGTCCCCGAACACAAACCCCTTTGTGTTAAAACTTCAGAATTTTATCAAAATATAACTCTAAAAGTCAAAATATTTTAATAAAAAACTTCCTAAATGCCTATCATTTAGGCTATTGAATAAGACCTATTTTAACACAATGGGGTTTGTAGGGGTCTTAAAACGGGTCAATTGCTCTAATTCCTTTTACTTTTATTTTAACACAATGGGGTTTGTAGGGGTCTTAAAACTCAAATTGCGTCAAACCCTCACCGTAATTTATTTTAACACAATGGGGTTTGTAGGGGTCTTAAAACGTGATATCTGCAGTAATA
>CAZIES010000226.1:0-2317 GCA_964538295.1 uncultured Arcobacter sp.
ATTGAAGCTTCAAGGGGACATTTGTACTCTCTTTCATTGAACTTGTAAATTTTTTTATACTTTTATACCAAGGAATTTTATGCAAGAGAAACGTATAGGTAACCTGTTCACCTTCTAGTAACCTCTTGTCTAGCCTCGAACATTTGGTTAATCTTTCATAAATTATATCAAAAAAAAGGATAAAAAATGAGTCGTTATCACGAGCATTTTCTCATATAGGAATCACTGTTCCAAATATTGAAGAAGCAGTTAAATTTTATAAAGAAGTTATGGGTTGGTATGTAATGATGGAACCAACCCAAGTTTTAGAAGAGAATGAAACCGCAATTGGTCAAATGTGTATTGATGCAGGTGGAAAACAACGTATGCCTATACGAGAGTATTTCCCTAATGAAAAACCTTATAAAATGGTTTATTGTGAAGATCTTTTTAGAAATATTGTGGAAATTTATACGCACTCATATGAATTGATTTATTCAAATACGTATAAATAAAAATTGGCATAAAAGAGAACCTTTTATGTCAGTTTTTGTTTGGCTTATACATTACATAAAACTGCTTTGATTTTGATCTTTAAATCTAGCATGTTATACTCATAAATATCTGTTTTACCTTTGATGTTCATTTTCCCTTTATCATAAACAAAATCTAAAGTAAATGCTTCTTTAGTTGGTTGTTCTAAAACTTTAAAGGTTAGGGTTCCCGTTCTAGGATCGGGTTTAACTCTTGGATTTGACTTTACCCCTGTAATCATAAGAGTGATTGGTTGTGTTTTTGAGTTAACAACAATTTGTGAACCCACAAAAATCTCTTTGAAGTTAATACCCTCTTTTTTTAAAGCAATAAAATCAACACTTTCAAATGTTCCTTTTGAACCTTTTTTATCTTGCCAGTTAATAATAACTTTACCATCTTGAGATAAAATACAACCTGCTTTTTTAGGTGTTGTATTTGCACTAAAAAGTAGTGAACTTAACATAATTAAGAGTAGTATTTTTTTCATTTTGATTCCTATTTAAATAAATTTTAGAAATTATACAGTTATCAATCTTTAGCACTCTTTATTGGTTTGCTTTGAGATACACTTGATAATATTATCTAATTTATCTCTTTCAAAATCACAACATTTATCAAAAAAAATTTTCATACTCTCTTTACCTCTTTTAACATGGGATTTAACTGTTGAGAGATTTAGGTTATTATGTTGGGCGTACTCTTTTTGTGTTTTTTCTTTAAAATAGATTGCTTTTAAAGAGTCTGCTTGATTTTTTGGTAATTGGTTTAGAAAATCATTCATACAACAATTTAACTCATTAAGTATTGATTTCTCTTCTTGCATATCTTCTATAGGGGTGTGTTCTTTATGCTCAGCTATTGGATTTTTGTGTTTTCTATAATAATCAATGATTAAATTTGTAGCAATTTTGTAAAGCCAACTTTGCACTTTGGTGGTCTCTTTTAAGGTATCAAGTGATTTAGATGCTTTAAAAAACACATCATTGAGTATCTCTTCAGCCACGAAGGTATCACTGACTTTATAGTGGATATAACGAAAAAGTGGTTTTCGAAACTCATGGTAGAGTTCTTCGATAGTTTTGTTTTGACTATTCATAATTTATTTTACCTTTTTTGTTAATTTTTTCATAGTTGAAAACTATGACGTAAAAAGTCAATAAAAGGTTGCAACCTTTTTTAAAAAGTTTCCGTCTTAAGAGATGAAAACCAAAAAATTATAAAACAAAGGATAAAAAATGGATTTTAAAATATTAGAAAAGGTTTGTTATGAAAGCAAGGGTAACAAAGAGGTTATTCAAAATTTTATGAAACAAAAGAACATAAGCTGTGATGAGATGCAAACTTACTGTGATGAGATGAAAGAGCAAGCGTGTTGTGATAAAAATATGGATTGTGAAGATATGATAAAAAGTTACGTGCCACAAAACAGCAGTTGTTGTGATGATGCTCCTAGTGATTGTTGTGCTTCAGATACAAGCAGTTGTGGCTGTGGTGAAACTAATGTTAGTAATAAAGCCTGTGGAACCTGTGAATCCCATAGTATTAAAATAAGTGCAGTAACTCTAAAAGCACAACTCAAAAAGGAGTTTTATGAAAATATTAAACATGATGCTGATGATTTTCATTTTTGTACTAATCCTAACTGTGATACGGTCTATTATAGTAGTGATGGTACTGAAAAATATGGAGAAGTTGATATTAAATCAAAGGTTGCTTGTAAAAATGAAGATTTAAAAACACCCTTGTGTCACTGTAAAAAACTTTTAAAAGGTGATGTGTTAACGATGATTGAAAATGGTGA
>CAZIES010000227.1:0-2317 GCA_964538295.1 uncultured Arcobacter sp.
GGTTCACTTCTTATAAATTTTGCAATCAACTCTTTTTGTGCGGTTTGATTAGTGTTGTGGTAATTAACTTCATAATAAAAATACAGCCACATGGCTTTAATAATACCAATAAGTACTAATAGCTTTAGCAGAAACTTGCAGAACATATATAAAGCGATTATTATCATAAGCCTAACTTACCGTGAAAGTTAGGCTTATTGTCATTGTCTTTAATAGTTACTTTGTAACCTTTCTCGCATCTGTCTGCCTTGAACTAGCTTCTTACTTTTAATTGTAGATGTTGCCTTACTCTGTCTTGAAGCCTGTACTCTATTTATTCCCATTTTTACATCCCCATATAATTAAACATCAGTTGTAATATTCATAAACCAGCCTTTAGAAAAAGCACCCCATGTAGAATATTTGATTTTTTGTCCTATCAGCATTTCTACTTGCCTATATCTATCATCTAAACCATTTACCCAATTGTTAGCAACTTCAAATTCAAAGCTATTTTCATCCTTGAGTTTCATTAGTATTGCTCTTTGATTATTTCGGCCTTTGTTACCCCAACGAACACCAGACACAGTGTATACACCTGGATTCCATGTTCCGCCATTATCTCGACTATCATAGGCATTAGCACTAACTGACTCAAGTTCTTCAATTTTTTTTATAAGTTTTTCAGTTTCAGCATCTTGTTTTTCTTTCTGAGATTGAAGTGCTTGTTTTTCTTCACTTAGTTTTCGTAAAGCTTTACTTAACTTATTAATTCTTTTGTTTGCATCTTCTGTAATTACCTCTACCTCTTTTGCACTTATCTTTTTTGCAAGATAATCTATAAATTCATCTAGTTTACTAATTTTACGATCATGCATTTTAATCATATCATCGGTAGTAATTTTTCCATGTACTCTAGCAGACCTCAGTGTTTCTGATAAACGAGTCTCATCCTTATTGTCTAAACCAGTACGCCATACGGTAACTACAGTATTGTGCTCATCATCTAAAAGAACAAAATGGCCTTTCTCAACTTTTCCAGTATCTGGATTTGTAAAAACGGCATCGACATGGTATCTATTGTCAAAAATATCGCTTTTGTTCACAACATTTTTTAATTCAATTTTCGTAGTTTCAGCGTATGTATATCCATACCTAAAAGGAAACGAATCCAGATTTGCATGGCCATTATTTTGAACTTTTGCCATCATAATATTTACTCCTTAAATTAGTGTAATAACGACTTTTTGTATCTGTGGCCTATTGTAATAACACGATTATGTTTAACATGCACAAGTGCGTATGCATTTTTTAGGTTTTTATTTTTTATATGTTCTTTTTCAATCTTTGACTGAATTTTTTTTGGAAAGCACAAGACAGCAGTACCATCATTCTTATATACCTTTTTTCCATATTTAAGTAACAAATCAAGTGTTTCATTTTTGATTCCACGTTGCTGTTGTCTGACTTTAGCGTGTTTTGTTTTGTACATTTACTCCTCCTTATTAACTTTAACACTATTGTTTTTAATAGAATTTCTGCTAATACTTTGCATTAACTTTTTTCTATCATCAGTAGATATAAGCGAATCTACATTCTTTCCCGTTACACCGGCACTATTTAAAATCTCAAGTACCTCTTCTGTGGATTTTTTCAACAATTTTGATAGTGTTTGCACCGTATACCTTGGCGCTTTTATTTTTGTATCATGTTCATTTTTCTTGTAAGTAACAAAAAGAGAATCTTTATCAATAATAGTTTCAACGCCTTGTGCTTTTAGGTCGTTATTCCAATACCTTACAACATCGTGCTGGTAATCCTTAAGTCTGGCATTAAAATCTAATTGGCACTCTAAGCCTTGAGTGGCAATAATTAAATCTTTAAACATCTCATTATGATGCTCAAAGTCATATTTTTCTGATGAATGTAGTGACTCTGTGCTCTTCATTCTATGCGTCCAATTTGTTAATTCGTAATAATCAATTCCAGTTATTGTTTTTAACTCTTCTAAGGTGTCGTTTAATGCCTTTTCAATGATATTTGATATGCAAAATTTATATCCGAGTTGCTCTACATCTTTTTCTGCTTCATTTAATGCCTCTACTACTATTTCCGACACTCTAGCACTAACTACTTTTTTCTTATCTGTACTATATAGCCCTAATTTTTCTACAAATGCCATTTTTATAACCTCATTATTGTTAATATGTGAGTATTATAGCATAGCGTAGTACATATGTAAACGATTTTCTTAAAAATGATGCAGATTAGAAAACCATCGTGGGTATACATTGTACTAGGTTGATGGTTTTTCGTTGTTTGAGCGTAGCGAGTTTAG
>CAZIES010000228.1:0-2284 GCA_964538295.1 uncultured Arcobacter sp.
TAAGCTTCTCTTTTGAGATACCAATACCATCATCACTGACAATAATTCGTATATTCTTATCTTCATCTTTTACGCTAAAACGAATTGAACCTTCATGAACAAATTTTAAGGCGTTGCTTAAAAGGTTTTTTATAATTTGATTAATACACTGTTTATCACTATAAATATCTCCAACTAAATCATCATAATAAAAATCAAGATTTAATTTTTTATGAAGAACCTGTGGAGTAAACATATCTCTAATTGAATAAATAAACTCTTTAAAATTAACTGTTTCACAATTTAACTCCACTTCCCCCGCTTCAAGCTTTGAAATATCAAGTATATCATTGATTAAATAGAGTAAATCATTTCCACAATGATTAATAATCTCTAAGTTTTTTACTTGTTCACTATCGAGTTTGCCTTTTTTATTTTTCATCATCACTGAACTAATAACATTAATTGAATTCAGTGGTGTTTTTAATTCATGGCTCATATTAGCTAAAAAATCATCTTTTGCTTTATTTGCTTCAATCAGTTCATCTTTTTGTTTTACTGTAATAATATTAAGTTGTTGAAGGTTGATAAAATCTTCATTAATTCGTTTAGAAACCATATTAAAAGTATTAGCTAAAGTACCAAGCTCATGTTTTTTATTATCCTTTAAGACAACTTTATGATAATCCCTATGAGCCAAATCTTTTGTTGCTTCAATAAGCTCGTTTAATGGTACAGTCAATAATTTATGTGCATAATAAAGGAAAAGAAACCATAAAATTAATGTACCAACAATAATATTAAGAAGAATAAGTCCTATTGGCTCTTTTGCAAGTTCGACAATAACATTTTTATTCACATAAAAATAAACCATTCCTAAACTTTCAGTAGGTGAATTTACTTCATCAATCAAAGAAAAGCTATGTTCTAATATATTATCTGTAAAAATAACATTTGAGTCTTGTTCAAAAACATACTCATCAATTTTTTTCATCTTACTACTTACTTCACCCTGAATAGCCACAATTTCATTTAAAGGTGTCAAAACTATAACACCTGAGATTTCTCCAGAATCAATTATTGCCTCCACAGATGATTGGATTTTCTTTTCATCAAAATGCCAAACAGACGTTGCTAATATGGAATCAAAAACCTTTTCATTATGAATAAAGTCTTTTTTAACTGTTTGTTCAATCAGCGTATACTCTTTGTAAATTTGATAAGAAGCAAAGAGTAACACCAAAAAAATGTACCCTAAAAAAATCTTCTTAAAAAGAACATATCCAATGGTTTTGCGAAAATTAAAAAAAACAGATTTCTTCATAATAACTCTTTTCTTTAAAACCTACTTGTAAGTTCTAAACTCTTTAAAAAATTGATAAGTTTTTTATTTTCTACTGACGTCATAATATTTCGCATATATTTTTGATGGGGCATTTTAGAGAGATATAAAGAACGGAAATTTTTATTAATCATCTGATAATAATTAAAAGCAGACTTAGGTAATAAAGTAACATCAACACGAGAAGCTAACACTACTTGCAGATTTTCCAGTTCACTATTTCCATTGATACGATTGATTTTTCCCTCTTTAACTAAATCATCAATTCCCAGATATTTATGTCCAGAGACTCCTGCAAGTTTTTTTCCAATTAAATCTTCTGGTTTTTGATATTCAACTTTATTACTCTTTGAAGAGACAATAACATTACTATCCTCAAAAAGAGGAATCCATGTAAAATTTGATAAAGCATCTTTTCCAAATCCCCATTTATGATTCACCCATAAAACCATAAAGTTAGGATTACATTTTTTTGTCTTTTTTTGACAATTGCCTTGTATCCAAGGCTTTAGAATATAATTTAAACGACCTCGAGGTACAACTTTTAACTCGAATTCATACGCTTCACTAGTCTTTTCATTAAGAAGTTGAATTAAATCAAAACTAAGACCATGATTTTTAATAGTAATAAAAGGAGCATGATTATGGTAAGTATAAACAATAATTTTATCTTTAGCAAATGCAGACAAGCCTAGTATCATAGCTAATATCAATAGTGTCTTTTTCATAACTTCTCCTTAATGGATATATTATTTAATAATACTAAGATAAAGTACTAAAAAGATACTATTTAAAAAGTTTTCAGTTAGTTTTTAATAAAAACTAAACTCTTTTTTCATATTTAAAATAAATACTTGCATCTTAACTCTATAAATTAACTCTGTTTAAGTAAAGCCATAATTTTATCCTTTTCAAATGGCTTATATTCTAAAACCACTCTTTGTGTAATCTCTTCACTTATCT
>CAZIES010000229.1:0-2262 GCA_964538295.1 uncultured Arcobacter sp.
CTGTAGGGGTCTCCTTCTATTTTTATAAAAAGAATCAAAATATTATAAAAAGTAACAATGAGATGGTCACAATTTATGTTGCAAAGAAATCGCTTAAAAGAGATACTTTGATTGCTGAAGAGCATTTGAAAGCGACAAAGATGGCACGACAATTTATTTTAAATAAGCCACTGTCTAAAAAAGCAATTTTAGGAAAGTTTGCCAAAGAATCTATTTTTAAAAATGAGATTTTTATTAAAGAAAAACTGGCAAATAAAGTGGGAGCGGCATTAGAAGAGAAGCTGATTGATTTTAAATATAACAGCTATAATATGGGCTTTAAACTATTTCAAAACCCTAATTACTCTTTAAAACCAAATGATATTATTAATATTGTTTCGGTTTATCCTGAATCATTTGCAGCATTTCAAAAGAAAAAATCTAATGAGGTAAAGGTGAGTTATGTAACGAAGAATATCAAAGTACTTGGATTTATTCGAGATGGTCATACCTCTTTACAAACCATCATTAAAAAGAAAGTGAAAAAAATAGTTAAGAAGAAGCAAGTTGAACAACTGCTTGAAATCAAAGCGGATGAGATTGTCTTAGACATTAATGATAAAGATCTGCTTTCACTGATTCAAGACTATAACAAAGGTAAACAACTTTGGATGATTAAAACAAAAGTTAAAAAGCCTAAAAAAGTTGTGAAGAAACCTGTTGAAAAAGTCGTTGCAAAACCAGTAGATAAAGTTAAAAAAGTAGCTAAGAAAAAACCAGCGAAGAAAAAAGTTTATCCTCCTGTACTATATGTACCTAAAAATGTGGCAGTTAAGAAAACAGCAGTGATTGAGTATATCAATAAAGAGATTCCATCTCAAAAGACAAGTGGCGTTTTACGAACTAACTTAAAAGCACAATGTGAATCGATAAATCAGTTCTTAATAGGAAGTTCAAGAAAAGTGTACTTACGAGAGAAACCAAGTGTTCGAAGTAAGTTTGTGAAAAAAGTGTACCGAAACTATATTATTCCGTACAAAGGTATGGTTAATAAAGATTGGTATGAAGTGTGTGATGGCTCATATGTGCATAAAAATGAAGCCGTTAAGATTAGTAAGAAACGAGTAGAGGCAATTCTGCATGGAAAGAAAAAATAAAAAGGATGCTTACGTGGATCAGATTTTATTATGGATGATGATGTTCGTGGGTTTCGTAACGATTTTCTTTTTAGTATTAGATTATTCGACGATTGTTCGAATCAAGAACAATACGGATATGCTTGCTCAATTTGGAGCAAGGATGATTGCGCTGGATAGAGATAATGCCTCAATTGCTCAAAGTATGAATAATATGAAAATTAGTTATTTTGCAGATATTGCTGCGGGAGATATAAACTGTACAACAACAGCAAGTACGCCAGGAGTAAATGAATATCAAGTGGTGTTAACGGTGACATCAACCTATACTCAATCAAGAGTGATGACATTTAACGAAACGATTGAGTCAAAAATGGCAACATTTAATGAGATTAATTCAGATTTCATTGACTGCACATTAAGTTTAAGTGCACAGTAAGGAGAGAGTTATGAAAAAGTTTTTACGACTATCGTTGATGGTTACCTTCTTTGTATCATCATTGTTAGCATCAACAACTTTTGAAGATATTAATCTTGGAGAGAATAATAAAGTCTTTATGCAAAAGGGTTCTTATAAAGTACTACGGTTTAAAGAGATTATCTCCAAAATTAAAATTCATGATGATAAAAATATTGATGTAAGTTTTACACAAACAGGGTACAAACCACTACAGTCAATTCGTATTTTTGCAAAAGAGGTGGGTAAAACCTCCATGTTTATTACCTTTGATAATGGGATCAATTACCAAATAGATTGTTATATCACAAAAGATATGGCACCGATTATTGATTTGGCTGAGTCGATTGCTCCCAATATAAAGATAGAACAAACCAAAGGGAAAATCATCCTAAAAGGAAGTACTCCAGATCAAAGAGTAAAAGATCAAATTAAAGATATGTTTAGAAAAGCTGGAGTGGTTTTAGATACAGATTTAATTGATTTAGCTAAGTTGGAAAACCCAGATAAGATGGTACGAGTAAAACTTTATGTGGTTGAAATCAATAATGATAAAGGTTTAGAACTTAAAAATAAATGGTATTTATCAAGTCGAAACTATATGCAATCAGTTGATAAAGATGGGCTTTACTCAAATACTTCAATTGATAATGTAGATAGTTCAAATGCTCAGAGAAACCCAACCTTAAC
>CAZIES010000230.1:0-2168 GCA_964538295.1 uncultured Arcobacter sp.
GTCTATTTTATAAGTAAACTAAATAGTTAAATAAAAATAAAGATTGCTTTTAGCGCTTCTAAACTCATCTCTTGAGGAGTGATTCCTAACAGTTCTAAAGTATTACCAACTCTATCTATCATTTGCGTTAAAAGTACTTCAAAGGAAAAATTGGAAGCTGCAAAAAGAGACTCTTTGCCATTTTTAAAATAGGCTAACTGTTGTAACTCTTTCCAAGTAGGTTCATACCCTGTTTTAACTCTCTTTTCTAACTCAATTTGCCAGTTATTTTGCCATGTTAAAAACAGATAATCACTGTTAATATCTTTGGCATACTTTATTTTCCATTTAATAATTTGCAAATTTTTATAAAGCTTTTCAAGCTTTTCTGTACTGTAAGACATTGCAGTAACTTGATGTCCCTCTTCAATATCATAGGCATCATAGATTAAATAATACAATCCTAAAGTAAGGTAATCATTACGTTGTTTGATAATATCTTTACTAAATGCTATTTGTAAATAGTCTTTATAATTATCAATGCTTCGACCTTGAAACTTCAAATATAAGGTATTATCAAGATTGTTAATTAAGGTATCAATACTTTTTACTAAAGTTTTATCATAGGCTTTTGGATTTCGCTTATCCAACTTTGTTTTTAGGGTTTTTAAAGAATTAATAGAAAAAGCATAATCTTTTTTGATAGCTGTTGCTGAATCTGTTTGAAAGAAAGTTTGAACAGAGTCTTGTTTTGGCATACATCCTGTAAATACTAAAACTATAAATAATAACGACCAGAAATATTTCATTGTATACCCTTTGTAATTAAAATAGAGGAAACTATTTCCTCTATTTTATGAAATTGCTTTTAATTCATTTTCTATTTTTTCTAATTTAACACGTGCTTCTTCAAGTGCTTTTTTGTTTTCAGCAACCACGGCTTCAGGAGCATTGGCTACAAATCTTTCATTTGATAACATTCCATTAAGTTTATCAAACTCTTTTTGAGTTTTCTCTTTTTGTTTTGTAAGCTTATCAATAATTGGTTGCATATCAATTTCACTTGTTGGTAAATAAACCTCTAAATTATTTGATACATCTGTAATTGAGTTTTCAACTTTTGCATCTACAAACTCAATATTTTCAACTTTTGCAAGCTTTTGAATAAATGGCTTTGCAAGTTCAGTATCAATTGATTTATCCAATTTAATATAAGCTTTTGCAATTTTTGAGTTACCCATATCAATAATAACTTTTGCTCTTCTTACACTTGTAATTGCCTCTTCAATAATAGCAAACATATCTTCCATTGCTTGATTTTTTTCAATTTGTTTTGGAAAGTTCATTACCATTAAAGAGTCACCCTCTTCCAAAGAAGTTCCTGATAACTTGTGGTATAAAAAGTCTGCAATAAATGGCATAAAAGGTGAAACCATTTTCAAAGTCTCTTTAAAAATGCTTCCAAGTTCCACAATAGATTCTTTTGAAGCCTTAGAGTATTCAATACCCCAATCACAAAACTCATTCCAAACAAACTTATATAAAATACTTGCTGCTTCATTAAATTTGAATGCTTCTAAAGTATCTCGTAAATCATCAATAGCATCACTTAATCTACTTTGCATATATAAACCAAGAGGTGTTTTAATTTCAATATTTTTTAAATCAGGGAAGGTATCAACATTTAATTGTAAGAAGTTAGATGCATTATAAAGCTTATTCGTAAAATTCCTAAACTGTTCTAAGTTTTTAGCTCCTAGTTTAATATCTCTTCCTTGAACTGCTAAATAAGCCAATGTAAACCGAATAATATCAGCAGAATGCTCTTCAACCATATCAAGAGGGTCAATAACATTACCTTTTGATTTCGACATTTTAGCACCATGTTCATCCCGAACTAAAGCATGCATATAAATATCTTTAAATGGTAACTCACCTTGGAAGTGATCTCCCATCATCATCATACGAGCAACCCAGAAGAACATAATATCAAATCCAGTAATTAATAGTGAATTTGGATAGAAATCTTTCATATCTTGAACTTCATCATATAACTCTTGAAGTTTATTATTATTTCCCCATCCTAATGGCGACATTGCCCATAAAGCAGAAGAAAACCAAGTATCTAGTACATCTGGATCTTGAGTCATTTTTTTACTTGAACATTTTGGACAACACTCTGGCTCATC
>CAZIES010000231.1:0-2123 GCA_964538295.1 uncultured Arcobacter sp.
TGGACTCAAATTTACTCAAAGTTTTTGTAACTGTTGCCCAAGAAAAAAGCGTTACTTTGGGAGCTAAAAAGCTTGGCTTTGCCCAGTCAAATGTGACCTCACGTATAAAACAATTGGAAAAATCCATAGGGCAACCACTCTTTCATCGTGTTCCAAAAGGTGTCATTTTAACTAGCGAAGGGGAAAAACTCTACAAACATGCCGTTGAAATTGTACGTCGCGTAGAAGATGCAGTACTTGATATGCAAAATGCCCAGCATCAAAAGAAACTTATCGTTGGTTCAACAGATTGTAATGCAGCCGTACGTATCTCCTCCTTTTTAATGACCCTTCATAAAGATTATCCCAATATTCAGCTAGAACTTCTTACTGGAACCACACGTGTCGTAACACAAATGCTTTTAGAGTATAAAGTAGATATTGCTTTTGTAAGTGGCGTACCACGACATGATGATTTAATGGTACTTCAAACCTATGAAGAAGAGATTGCCATCCTTGAACCTAAAGATAAGTTTTATCCTAATGTAATTCTTTCATTTAAAGAGGGGTGTGCCTATGATGAGTTTTTAAAAAAATATACCATTGAACAAGGAGAAATTGTAGAAAAGTCCCTAGCTTTTGGAAGTTTAGAGACTATTTTAGCGTGTGTTAAAGCAGGTATGGGAAAAACCTTATTACCTACAAATCTTGTAGATAAATTAGGCTTTAGTAAAGAGCTAAAAGTCACTAAACTCGATAAATCAACTGCCTATATACCTACATGTTTAATATGTAGAAAAGATTATATACCGCAAATATCAGAGTATTTAAAACAAATGAAGTTTTAGATACTCTATATGATTATACTGTTTTAATTGATTTAACAAACTGAGTCATCACTTCATTTGCTTTCTTATTTGGTGCCACTAAAAAATTGATAATAAAACTATTCTCTAACTCACATACTCCAATACTTCGTGGTCGTACAGCAAATACCTCTGGTGTTGGAATCTCTACACCAAAACAAAAAATAATATTTTTGCCATCTAAAATTGCTGGATTGATTTCTCCACTAGGTAAATCTTGTGTATGTTTATAATGATCAAAGGTAGCTATGTAGGTTATGATGGGATGGTTTTGTATTTTCCCTTCTAAAAATGTAATAATAGCATCCACACTATCAAATTTTATTTCATCTTTTTTATATTCAATCTCATAAATATGATACTTATCTTTAAACACTTTTTCTTGCATTCTTATTCTCCTTTTAATGTCATAAATGATTTAACAATACAATTCATTCGCTCTTCTATATCACTTGCATCAGCTTGCATAAAATCAGTCTGTATTTTATAGACAAGCCTTTTATCAAGAATAAATTCAAATACCAAATAACCTTCATACTCCTTAGCTTTTTTATTCTTTTTATTTTTATCCGCTTTATCATTTTCATAGATATAGTATTTCACTAAAAGTTTTTGCTCACGCTTAACTTGATTTTTTAAAGGTACTGTTTTCATAAATAATTTATTAGCTTGTTCGATACTAATATACTTGCCTAGCTTGGTAGGCATATATTTGGAAAACTCAATATGAGATTGTAGTGTGTAGTTACCCGAGTTCAGCAGCATTTGAGCCTTTGCAACCAATTGTTTGTTTGCAATATTTTCAAAAGTAATTGTTTTTAATTGGCACAAAACTCTTTTAGTTTTTGCAGATTTATTTACTTGATTGTAAAGGCCATATCCTAAAAAAAGAACAACGCTTACTAGCAGAAAAATTGATAATTTATTCATGTGAATCCATAATATACTTTTATAAGTATTATAATTTTTTCGAATAATATCAAATTAAAATTATGAAGTCAATAGTTTTTTAGTATTATAAGTAAATTTAATAATTAAGAGTCAAAAATATCTTCCTTGTGATTCATAGTATATTTACGTTTTATTTTTGCTACGCTGATTTTATAATCCAAAAAAAGTTCTTCTTTACCCTGTTGTTGTGCATGTAGGTGGTCAAAGTTATTACGCCAATTATTAATTGCTACCTCACTTTCCCAAAAAGAGAGACTTAAAAGCTTATCTTCATTTGCCAAACTTTGAAAATGCTCTAAGGAGATAAAGCCCTCAACATTTTGTAAC
>CAZIES010000232.1:0-2072 GCA_964538295.1 uncultured Arcobacter sp.
TCATTAGTTATTTGTAATGACAATTGTATAAAGTATTAATAGGGTAGTTAAATTGGTTTAGGAAAAGTAATTATAAAGTTTGCACCGTGATAGTTTTGTTTATTATAATCAAATGATTCATTTTTGGCTTCTAATGTACCTTGCATATGTTTTTCAATAATTTCTTTACTCATATAAAGACCAATTCCTGTTCCTTGTGCTTTATGTTTGGTTGTAAAGTAAGGTTCAAAGATACGTGGCAAGAGTGCTGGTGGTATTCCTCCTGCATTATCTTTTATTTCTATAATAATATTTGAATCTTTTTGATATACGTTAATCAAAATAAGTCGTAATTGCTCTGGTGATTTTTTGATGAGTTCATCCCTTGCGTTGTTAAGAAGGTTCATCAATACTTGGATAAATTCATTTTCAAGATTTTTAAGCGTAATCTCTGCAATATCTTGAATAATTTGAATATTTTTGTTTTTAAATTGTGCATTTAAAAGGGTTATTGTTTTGTTAAATGTTGTATTTATATTAAATTCAATTTCTTCTTTTGAAGAGTGAAAAAAGTTTCTAAAATCATCTATTGTATGGGAAAGATGTTGTGCAGATTGATTTATATTATCAATGCCATCAAAAAAGTATTGATCATTTAAAATTCCTAACTCTTTTTGGACACGCATTCCTGTTGAAGCCGCAGTGATTGTAGATAGAGGTTGCCGCCACTGGTGTGCAATATTACTGATCATCTCTCCCATTGCCGCCATTTTCGCTTGTTGTGAAATGATGTTTTGTTGTTTATTATTGTGTGTTATATGCTCTTCTATCTCTTTTTTATAGTTTATAAAACGCTTTCTTAACTGTTTTGAAATGTAAATAGAGATAAAAAGTAAAACAATGGTGAGTAAGATTGAAATGATAATGGTATTTTGAATATAGTTTTGGTATTTTGTGTTAAGCTCTGTTTTTTTTCTTTTTAGTGTCTCTTTAATATCGTCTTCATAAAAACCTGTTCCTATCATCCACGACCAGTTTTGTAGACCTTTTACAAAACTAAGTTTATGGGTAGGTAAATCACTTCCTGGTTTTTTGTTTTGGATATAACTGGAGTAACCCTCTCCTTTTTTTGCAATATTAATTAAGTCTTGAATAACTTTTTTAATTCCTTTTGCATCATTATTCGCAACAGCACTTTTACCCCAAAAGCTCGGTCTCATATGACTTAAATAAGTAGTATCATAGGTGATTATAAAGATATAACCATTTTTACCATAACGAATTTTTCGAATATGGTCTAAAACTTTGTTTTGAATATTTTGTTCAAAATCTTCAAGATATTCTCCTGTACCAATAAACCAGTCAAGTGGTTTAAATTGTTTTGCTATCCCAATTTTTTTCTTTTGTTCTTTTTTATTATTTGGTTTATACCAATGCCAGTTAAAATAAGCCTCTTCTTTTTTCTTCATGGTAGTAACAATCTTGCGAATAATAAACTTACCTTGTGCATCTTGATGATTAATAAAGTTTTTATTTTCTAAATGGGGATGGGTAGGTAATAAAATATTTGTACCCTTCATATCATAAATAAAAAAGTAGCCTCGGTCATTATTAAATCGAATATCTCTTAAAGCATCTTTGATAATTTGTTTAATTTCATTTTTGGATTTATGTTGATTGTTTCTATAAATAGACATCATAATAGTATGGGCTTTATCTATTTCATCTTTTAGACTCTCTTTTAGTTTTGCTTCTGTCTCTTTTTGTTCTTTTATAATATAGTTATAGACTTCATGTACTTTTTCTTTTATAACTTCCCTATTAATTTTGATATGTTCTTCTTGGATTTTTTGTTTTTCGTTATTATACGTAGAGATATTTTCAAAGTAGAGAAAAATGGCGATAATAAAACCTATAGAAATAATAAAAATAGGAGGTGTATATTTAATTATATTAAGAATCTTTTTTTCATTTTCAAAAATCATTGAAAGGGTAATTGCCTCCTAATTAAGCTGGGGTATTATACTAAAATTACTCTTTTGCTTTCCACTCTTTGTAAAGCTTAGTGTGAATTTCTATCTCTTCTCTTGAGG
>CAZIES010000233.1:0-2056 GCA_964538295.1 uncultured Arcobacter sp.
GGTGTTGTAGGTGGTATGGCTGCTATGGGTGGCGGTTGCTGCGGTAGTGAAGGTGGTGATCATAGTCATGATCACGGACACCAACATGGTGGTTGTGGTTGTAGTCACTAATTGGCAGGTTGTCAATACGCATATAGATACTACACTCTATAACCTAAAAGCTCAGAAGTTTTTCTTCTGGGCTTTTTTTATTTTATAGATACTTTAATCGAATTATTATAGAATATCCCACAAAATTAAATTACAAATAAGGTATACAATGAAAAAAATTGCTTTTATTTTCCCAGGACAAGGTAGTCAATCTACAGGAATGGGTAAAGATTTTTTTGAAAACTCGCAAATTGCAAAAGAGATGATTACTAAGGCAAGTGAACGACTTGGAATTAGTTTTGAAGAATTACTTTTTGAAGAAAATGATAACTTAGGAAAAACAGAGTTTACACAACCTGCTATTTTATTAGTAAGTTCAATTGCAAACGCAATTTTTAAAGAAAAATGCGATGTTCAACCTCAGTTTGTTTTAGGACACTCTTTAGGTGAGTTTTCTGCATTAGTTGCTGCAGGTGCGATTGATTATCTTGATGCAGTTGAATTAGTACATCGTCGGGGTCTTTTTATGACTGAAGCTTGTTCTGGTGCAGGTGCTGGTATGATGGCCCTTGTTGGACTTGATGATGCAACAGTTGAATCGATTTGTAAAGAAGAACTTGAATCTGGAAAAAAAGTTTGGCCAGCTAATTACAATATGGATGGGCAGTTAGTTCTTGCAGGATTAAAAGCTGATTTAGAATCTTTAGTTGATACGTTTAAAGATGCAGGGGCAAAAAGAGCAATTGTTCTAGATATGTCAGTTGCTAGTCATTGTGAGTTACTTACAAGTGCAGTAGAAAATTTACGTCCATATTTAGAAGAGTATTTACAAGATGAATTTTCACCAATTATTTCAAATGTAACGGCAGAAGCTTATTGCACAAAAGATGAAGCAATTGAACTTTTGTCTAAGCAGTTAACAAGTCCTGTTAAATATAAACAGTCAGTTGCAGCAAATGCTGATAAGGTTGATATGTTTATTGAGTTTGGAAATGGAATTGTATTAAAAGGACTTAATCGAAAGATTTGCAAAGGAACACCTACTGTAAATGTAAGTGACATAGGATCATTAGAGAAAGTGTTAGGTGAATTAAATGACTAAACTAGCAATTATGGGTGCAATGGAAGAGGAGATTGAACCTCTTTTAGCCCACTTTGATAGTGTTAATGTGGTAGAGTTTGCAAATAATAAATATTATGAAGTAAACTATAAAGGCTTAGATATAGTTATTGCTTATTCAAAAATAGGAAAAGTATTTGCGAGTTTAACAGCAACAACAATGATTGAAAAGTTTGGATGTGACACATTACTATTTTCGGGAGTTGCAGGTGGAATTAATCCTGAACTAAAAATTGGTGATTTAATCATTGCAAATAAGCTATGCCAACATGATTTAGATATAACTGCCTTTGGGCATCCTCATGGATTTGTTCCTGGTGGTGCAGTTTTTGTTGAAACTTCAAAAGAGTTAAAAGAGATAGCTAAAACAGTTGCTTCTGAAAATGGATTAAAAGTAATTGAAGGAACAATTGCAACTGGAGATCAGTTTGTGCATTCTGTTGAGAGAAAAGAGTTTATTGAATCAACTTTTAAAGCAGATGCTTTAGAAATGGAAGGAGCAAGTGTTGCAGTAGTATGTAATGCATTAAATGTTCCTTTCTTTATACTAAGAGCCATTTCAGATACTGCTGATATGGATGCAGGTTTTGACTTTGATGAATTTTTAAAATCAAGTGCAAAAAACTCTGCAGAATATTTAATTAAAATTGTTGATAAACTTATATAACTTAGACATTATATAGAATAAAAAGGGGAAGTTTGAATTTCAAACTTCCCCTTTTTTTATTTATGGTAAAAAAATACTATAAAAATATAGTAAAATATGACAAAAATAGGTGAAAAAAGAAAATTTCCAAAATTTAAGGATAAACTAAGAAAAAACCCTTGACAAGGGCAAGATTTTTG
>CAZIES010000234.1:0-2048 GCA_964538295.1 uncultured Arcobacter sp.
CATTTTATCATGATAAAGGTATGATTTTAGTTACAGCTATCGCTCAATTATTAAATCATTAAAATAGTGCCCTTGCATGTAATCACAATCTAATGTTTTTACAAAATCGTAATCAGCATAAGTCTCTACCCCTTCAATAATTGACTTTTGATTATTCATTCTTATGGTTTGCAAAAGTCCTTTTAAAAAAGGAATGTAATTCATATTAAACTTAATCTGTTTAATAAACGAACGATCTAATTTAATGTATTGACATCGATTCATAATATGAAAGGAGAACATTGAACCATCTTGACCAAAATCATCCAAGGCACTCATAAGCTCTTTTTTATGTAACCAAGAAGCAAATTCTCTGATAATTTTGGCACTTGCTTCATCATCATTGCCATTTTCTGTGATTTCTACAACTACCCTTTTTTGATGCTCTAATAAAAACTTTTCCCAGTAAGCTTTTTGTTCATTTGTTACAAAGATATCTGCATCAAAGTTCACAAATAGTTTTTTATCGCTGTCAAAATGTTTGATTTGTAACTCTTTATTTCTTTTTTCTAAAGTATAAAAAAGCTCATTATTATGATGTAGTTTTCGAAAAATATCTTCTGTACTCATCACACGATTATTTAAATTAAATTTAGAGAGTGCCTCATATGCATAGACGTCGTCTGTTTGCACATCCACGATGGGTTCGTATTTTGTACTGTACGTTGCGTTAGTAATTAAGTGTTTAAATTCTATGTTATTCATAGCAAAAGAATAGCAAAAGGAAACTTAATATTTATTGATAGTGATTATCGTTATTTAAATAAAATTCCTGTCGCTACTGCAAAACAAAAAGGGTATAAAATGACATTAAAATACCTAAAAAGGTTTGTCATTTTTATATTCATTGGCATCACCTCTTTAATATCAACACCTGCAGCTAGCTTTTGCATCATATTGAGTTTAACTGCCATGTCTAAGAACTTTATAACAATAATTGAACTCATCCAAAAACCAAAGTTACTAAGATAAATGGCAACTCCAAGTGCATAAAAAAAGCTTGCATGTAAAATAAAATAAAAAAAGATATTCTTTTGATAGATTAAGAAGTTATTGTAAATCAACCCATAGATGGTATCATGTTTTTGCCAGTTTGATTCAAAAAGCTCAACGGCCATAAAAATAATAAGTAAATGAACTAGATCCATATTTTATCCCATAAAAAAAGGGAAGCTTTCACTTCCCTTTGTCTTATTCTTCGTCAGTTGACTCAAATTTGATTTTTTTATCTTTGTAAAGACCTGTTCCAACTGGAATTGTTCGTCCAATTACAACATTTTCTTTAAGGTCTTCTAGCATATCCATCTTTGCACTTATTGCTGCTTCTGTAAGAACTTTAGTCGTTTCCTGGAACGATGCTGCAGAGATAATAGAGTCAGATGTAACTGCTGCTCTTGTAATACCAAGTAATAGTGGCTCAGCAATTGCAGGCTCTCCACCAAGTCTGATAATCTTTTCATTCTCTAACTTAAATCGTTTCTTAGAAACCATATCACCAATAATAAATTTTGTATCTCCACCATCTAAAATAGAAACTTGTCGTAACATTTGAGATAAGATAACCTCAATATGCTTATCGGCAATGTTTACCCCTTGTGATCGATAAACTTGTTGTACTTCAGATACGATAAAGAAGTGTAACGCTTTCTCACCTAAAATCTTAAGTACATCATGTGATGCAACTTGACCATCAGTTAATGCCTCACCAGCGTGAACAAACTCACCTTCATGTACTAAGATTTGCTTAGATTTTTCAACTAAGTACTCAGCTTTTCCACCCTTATCATCCGTAATGATAATTCGTGATTTATTTCTAAGTGGTTTACCAAAAGATACAACACCATCAAACCCTGCAAGAACAGCAATGTTTTTAGGTCGTCGTGCTTCAAACAGTTCAGATACTCTTGGAAGACCTCCTGTAATATCTTTTGATTTTTGTGTTGCTTTTGGTGTCTTACCAATAATATCAGCAATCTCTACTCGTTGACCTTCTGCTACAAACAGTGATG
>CAZIES010000235.1:0-2046 GCA_964538295.1 uncultured Arcobacter sp.
CTCAACGCATCAACACCACTTAAAGCATACTCTCTTACTGTTTCTAAAGAGATATTTCCACTTGCTTCTAACAGTACATGAGGATGGACTTCATCTCGATATTTCACAACTTCTTTGATTTGTTCTGGTGTCATATTATCACACATGATAATATCACCACCTGCTTCCATTGCCTCTCTTACTTGTTCAAAAGTTTCACACTCAATCTCAATTTTAGTAACCCACGAAATTCGTTTTCGTGCTTTTTTAATAAATTCTGCTAGATTATCAATAGTTTTCATGTGGGTGTCTTTAATCATTAAACAATCATCTAACCCTAATCTATGATTAATAGCTCCACCAATTCGCGATGCATACTTTTCAAAATCTCTTAATTGCGGGCGTGTTTTTCTTGTATCAAGTAAAGCAACCTCTAAATCATCAATCTTAGATGCAAAAGAGTGTGCCATAGTTGCAATACCTGAAGCGTGTTGTAACATATTTAAAAAAGTTCGCTCAGAAGATAAAAGAATAGAAGCTTTACCTTCTAGTTTGGCTATAACATCCCCTTTTTTAATCACATCACCATCATGTTTTAAAAACTTACAATCAAATTTTTCTGTTTTTGCTAAGGCTTTAGCATAAATTTCACCAGCTAAAATCCCATCATCTTTAGCAATAGCACGGGCTTTGAATCGTCCTTTAGGAGCAACATCAAAGAAGAGGTCACCTCGCCCATTATCTTCAATAATAGCATTTTTTACAAATTTCTTAATATTAATCATACCTCAAACATCCTCTCTAGTGCTAGTTTTGCATATTTTACGGTCTTTTCATCTACTTTAATTTCATTTTCATACGGTTCTTCGCAACCTTGCTCAATCTGTTTTAGAGTTGCATAAACATCTTCTAATGTTGTTTCATTCATTGTAGGACATTCTGGTTTTGTAGAGCTTAGAATATAGGTATTTTTTTCTCGTAAACGATTCACCATATTATACTCTGTTCCAACTGCAACTTTTTGCTCAACTGGTAGCTCTTTAATAAAAGTAATCAATTGTGAAGTTGAACCTACAAAATCTGCAGCATCACAAATAGCAGGATCACACTCGGGATGTACTGCAATTAAAATACCAGGATATTTTTCTCGATAAAACTCTATATCTTCAACAGTAAAGAGTTGATGAACAGAGCAAAAACCGTTATAACAGATAATATCTGCTTTATGTAAATTTGTTCCATCTCCAACAACTGCTGAAGTAAGATTTAATGACTTAGCAAAATTCTGTCCCAAACAACGATCAGGTACAAAAAAGATTTTTTTACCTGATTTTAGCCCTTTTTCAATAATTTTATAAGCATTTGAAGAGGTACACACCATACCACCCATTTCACCAACACGCGCTTTTACTGCTGCACTAGAGTTGATGTAAGTAATTGGCAAAATATCATCATTATTGATACCTACTTTATTTAAAATGGCTAGATTCTCATCAAAATACTGAACATCAATCATTCGCGCCATTGCACAACATGCAACTTTTGGCATGAGTACTCGTTTTTGTGGACTTAAAACTTTCACACTCTCACCCATAAAACCAACACCACAAAACAGTACATATTTTGTTTTTGTTTGCATTGCTCTTTTTGCTAGTTCTAGTGAATCCCCAGTAATATCTGCTAACTCAAACACTTCATCTCGCTGATAAAAGTGTGCAACAACTGTTACATCCAGTTTCTCTTTTAATTTTAAAATCTCTTCTTTTAAATTCAAAACTTACCTCTAGTTATTTTTAGTTGATTTTTCTTTTTCATTATTTAATTAAATCGGAATATAACAAAATTTTAGTTATAATCTTCTTTTACATTAAAGATACATATTACTATAAGGGCATAAATGGATTTTTTAAATACAAATATTGTTTTCTTTGCGGCAGCATATTTAATTGGTTCTATTCCTTTTGGATTACTATTAGCAAAAACCTTTGCTGGTGTTAATATTAAAGAGCATGGAAGTAAAAGTATAGGAGCAACCAATGTTCTTCGTGTTGTTAAAGAGACAAATCC
>CAZIES010000236.1:0-2041 GCA_964538295.1 uncultured Arcobacter sp.
TTCCCATACATCTCCTTTTATAAATTATTAAAGAAAACCGTCATATTCACTGCCAATAAGTTCTCTAAAACTAGAACAAAAATATAAAGCTATCTTTACTAGTTGCTTCTTTTATAGTTTTTGATAAACTCTTTCATCTTATCAGAATATGCAGCTGTTATCATATCAGGGAAGATAGGATGATTTGATTTAGCATTAATATCAGCACCATTATCTAAAAGATACTTCGCTTTTTTCATTTGTAAAGAAGAGTATTTATCCATAAAATCATTAACTGCATACATCAATGGAGTAATCTTATCGTTACATACTACTAAATTTACATCTGCTCCATTTTCTACAAGATAAACCAAAGAATCAAAGCTCCAAAACCACGCAGCTTCATGAATTGCAGCCTTACAAGAATCAAGTGAAAGAGGTACTTCATTTATCTTTACACCTTTAATCTGCAACTTGAAATTTACGAGTCCTAACTGCTTCATAAAATAGTGTCCCATCATTATTATATCCACCAACTGCATTAATACTCACCTTATCATTTTCAATAAGTTCCTTTAACTTTGGTAAATCTCCACTAGTTGTGTACTTAAATGCATCACTAGTTGCACATCCAGTAAAAATTATAGAGATAAACAATAAGAATAAATAGATTATTTTTTTCATACAAACCCCTGAGACTTTTAATTATATAAATATATCCTAATTCCGTCACAGTTTCTGTCACAAAATTAAATATTTTCAAAAAAGAGTTTTAGTTATAGGTATTTTTTAGGAAGTTCAAGGCAAGAGTGGTGATTTTATTGGGAGCTTACTGGAGTAAGTGACCGATGAAATTTCCGCGATAACGCAGAAATTCCAAAAAAGAGCTATGAATAAAACTCTTTTTTTTAGAAGTCGTCGAAGTCGATACTTCCTTTTGAATAGTTAACTACGTTACCTTCGAAGAAGTTTGTTCTTTGGTCATTAAAACTTGAATACCCATCAACCCATGGAATAGGGTGCTTCACGTTATACATTGGCTCGTAACCTACTGCTTCTAATCTTCTATCTGCTAGGTATTCGATATATTGTCTGATAATGGCGTCTGTAAATCCTAGGATTTGACCTTGGGTGATATATGCTCCCCATGATGCTTCTAGGTCAACAGCTTTTCTGAACATGTCTCTAACTGTTGCTTCTAACTCTTTTGTGAAAAGTTCTGGTCTTTCTTTTCGTGTAGAGTTAATCATGTTTTGGAAAAGTAATAAATGCGTTACTTCATCTCTTTGGATGAATCGAATCATTTGTGAAGACCCTAACATTTTTCCTGATTTACCAAGTGCGTACATCGCAGCAAATCCTGCGTAGAAATATAACCCCTCTAAGATTTGGTTAGCAAACATGGCTAAAACCATTTTTTCATCAGTGATATCACCTGCTAAGTCATCGTAAACTGCGGCGATGTAGTTGTTTTTTTCTCTAAGTTGCGTATCATTTTTCCACATGTCATAGATTTCATCAGTGTTATCTGAGATTGACTCTACCATTACCGCGTACGATTTAGAGTGATTTGCCTCTTCGTATGATTGTCGAGAAAGACACGCATTGATTTCTGGTACAGTAATGTATGGGTTAATATTATCCATCAAGTTATTTGTTTGAAGTGAATCCATAAAAATAAGTTGTGATAGTACTAAATCATACATTCGTTTTTCTGGTTTTGTTAAGAACTTATAATCTTTCGCATCCCCTGTCATTTGTACCTCTTTTGGAAACCAAGTATTACCTTCCATCGTATCCCAAAGATTTAACGCCCATTGGTACTTCATTCGTGTGAAGTTAATCATACCATCAGGGTCACCCCCGAAGATTCTTCTATCATTTAGTGATTCTGTTGAATCGGGGTTATATATCGTTTTTCTTGCCATTTTGTACCTTTTTAAATGTCCCTTCTAAAAGGGACATTAATCTTCTTAATCTTCTTTTTTATTCTTTAAATATTATTTATTACTGACAACCTGCACACTCTAAGCTTCTATCTTCCACGTCATTTGCAGCTTCA
>CAZIES010000237.1:0-2036 GCA_964538295.1 uncultured Arcobacter sp.
AATGGATTAATGCTTAACTATGTAACAGATAGTTATAAAGGGTTCAAATTAGGAACAACGTTTCAATCATCAACAGTGAGTGCTGAAGATGATGATGCAAATAAACAAGATAAGGCAATGGATGCATCTGGAGCTGTTGTATCAGAAGCATATATTGATTACACCTACAAAAACACTAATCTAAAAGGAGGTAGACAATTTATCTCATTACCATTAATAAAAGGTTCTGGCTCAAGACTTGTAAAAGAGTCTTTTGAAGCCTACTTCTTATCTAATACGGATATTCCAGATACCTTAGTATCTTTAGGAAAAGTAACTAAATATCAAACCAGAACCAATAAAGTCACATCAACTACTAATTCAGCTTCATTTTCAAACTCAAATGAAACAACAGGTGATATTGGTAAGTTTCATAACATTGGAACTGATGGAGCAATATCTTTATACGTAAAAAATAAGTCAATTGACAACTTAACACTTCAAGCTCACTATGTTGATTTTATTGATGAAGTTCAAGATTTATATGTAGATGCTAAATATAAATTTGATAATGAATTTAAACCCTATGTTGCCCTGCAATATTATGACTCAAACTATGATAATGCTGCAACAACAGATAGTTCAATGATTGGTTATAAAATTGGCGTAACCTTAGCGGATATTAACTTGCATGCCTCATATACTTCAACAGATGATGAGGGGAATGTAAACCGAGGGATTGGAGAAGCAGCAACAGCGTCATTTACTTCGTCAAGTTCAACAACAGGAAACTACACAGCAGGAACTGATTCATGGCAAATAGGAGCTGCTAAAAAGTTTGGTGCTTTACAAGCAAAAGTAAAATATACCGACAGTGATGCAGTACTAACAAAAAATGACTTAACACAAACCTACCTAGGATTAAAGTATAAATTTTCAGGAAGCTTAAAAAACCTTTCTGCCTCACTTGACTATACTATCTATGATTATGGAGCAGGAAATGAAGCAAAAGAAAAAAATGAATTAAGAACAAAATTAATTTATAAATTCTAAGATTCTCTTGTAAAAATTCGAAATTATAACACGCGAATAACTTAAAGAAGGGATAATAAATCCCTTCTTTTTTTCTCATCCCCTTCACTTGACAGCTTCACGATAAGAAAATAGAGTACTATTTCCAAAAATAAAAGGAAGTACTATACAACAAAACATCAAGAACAAGGTAAAGGATTAGGTCTTTATTCAGTGCATAAAATCATCACTCAAGATTTATTGGTGATATTTATGTGGAAAATGAGCAGTTACAAAAAGAACATAACAACCACCTTAGAGTAAAAATAACTATTTTCTTACCAAAAGAGTAATCAAATAATTTTTTCCTGTCCAATTCTATAAATTGCAAAATCATATTTGATAGGATCATTTTTATCAAAGGTTTTTAACTTTTCAGTCACTTCTACAGCTGATTTCAAATCATAGGTTTTACGCTTTAAAAGCCCAAGTTTCAAAGAAACTTTAAAGGTATGGGTATCCAAAGGAAGAATCAAATCTTTTGTATCAACCCTACTCCAAAGACCTAAATCCAAACAATCTTTTCTTACCATCCAACGTAAAAACATATTCCATCGTTTATAAGGACCATTGCCACTATGTTTAATGATTTGATTTTTATCTCTTTTAAATTGGTTTGAAACTAAAAATGTATAACCTTGACTTTTATAAGCATTCATAGAATAAATGGTTTTGATAACCTTATCTATACCTTCTAATACCGATGACTTTTCTTTGTAGCCTTGCATAAAAATATCTTCTAAAGAGGACTCTTGTTTAAGTCGTCTAAGTGCTGTAAATATAGCAATAACATCGTTACTAATTTGAAAACGGTAGTAGTGGTTTGATAACTCTTTTTTTATCATCTCTTCTTTGGCATCAAGGAGTGAAAAATCAAGTGAATCTAAAAACTTTACAATTAGTTTTGCATTGCCATAACCAAATAAGCCACATAACAAAATAGCAAACTCATCTTTTTGTTGTGAGGCAACCAATAAAGGGTCTGG
>CAZIES010000238.1:0-1962 GCA_964538295.1 uncultured Arcobacter sp.
TTTGGTTCACTAAAGGGATAAATATGATGAAACAAAGTGGAATCCTGCTTGCAGGTAAAAAAATACTACTAATTATGTTGATGTGTTTTTCGTCACTTTTTGCAATTGATGCAAAGATGGAGATTATCAAAAAATCTAATAACTTACCTACAATTTTAGTTTCAAGTGCAGGAGATAGTTCAAACAGGACACTTGTTGAAAAAGTACAACGTATGATTATCAACGATTTACGAGTGAGTGGGCATTTTCAACTTTCAGATTTTAAGGAGAAAGTTTTCTTTAAAGATAAACCTAATATGGTTACCTTAAATAAACAAGGTGTGGATTTATACTTGAACCTTTATATCGAGCCTAGTACATTTAATGGTATGAGTTTACAAGTAAAACTTTTTGATGTAAATAAGAAAGAAGTGGTACTGAATAAATCTATATCAACTTCCAATGCAGATAGATATCCATTTATTGCACACAGAGTTGCTATTTTAATCAATAAACATCTTAATGCACCAAGTATTGATTGGATGGATAAGTTTGTAATTTTTTCAGTTTATAAAAATGCAAAACAAGCTGAAATTGCAATTGGTGACTACACGCTAGCATATCAAAAAACAATTGTAAGGGGTGGACTGAATATTTTTCCTAAATGGGCAAGTGATAAACAAGAAGAGTTTTACTATACCACGTATAATAACTCAATTCCTGAGTTAAGAAAGATGAATATTTATAATCGAAAAAGAGAGACTATTTTAAAATCTCAAGGAATGATTGCTGCTTCTGATGTGAGTAAAGATGGTTCAAAGATTTTAATAACAGCATCACCTGAAGGTCAACCTGATATTTATTTATACGATGTAAAACGAAAACTTAAAAAGAGGCTGACAACCTATAAAGGAATCGATGTAGGTGCACATTTTGTTGAAAATGATACAAAAATTGTCTTTGTATCTGATCGATTAAAATATCCAAATATTTTTTCTAAAAAAATTGGTGGACGAGGTGTTGAAAGATTAGTTTATCATGGACGAAATAACTCTTCAGCAACAACATTTAAAAACTATGTAGTTTATACTAGCCGAGATAAAGAAAATGAGTTTAGCTCGAGTGCATTCAATTTGTATTTGATTTCTACACAAAGTGATTTTATTAGACGTTTAACAACGAATGGTTCAAATCAATTTCCAAAGTTTTCAAATGACGGAGAATCAATTCTTTTTATTAAACGATATCAAGAGAAAAGTAATGTAGGAATTATTCGTGTGAATTACAATAAATCATTTCTATTCCCATTGAAAAATGGAAAATTACAATCAATTGATTGGTAAGCGTAATTACGAATTAAGTTTTTTTTGTGTAGAATTTTTACCAAATCATAAATAAGGATTAGCGTTATGAAAAAAATCGGTTTATTATCTTTTTTAGTAGCAGCAGTATTATTTACTGGATGTAGCCAAAAAAGTATGCAAAGTACAGAAGGTCAAGGTGGAAGTGAGTCATCATTAAATAAAATGGATAAAATGACTGATGAAACTATGGCACAAGATATGGCAGATATTACAAGCGAAGGTAAAGGAAACTACTTTATGGCTAACGGTCAAAATCAGTACATTCAATCAATTTACTTTGGTTTTGACAAATATAACTTAACAGATGAACAACGAGCAATTGCTAAGCAAAATGCTTCTAAATTAGCTGGATATGCAGGTAAAATTAAAGTTGAAGGTAATTGTGATGAGTGGGGAACTGATGAATATAACTATGCTTTAGGATTAAAAAGAGCAAAAGTTGTAAAAGATGCATTAGTTGCTGATGGTATTGCTGCTAGTTCTATTTCATTAGTAAGTTTCGGTGAAAGTAACCCTGTTTGTACTGATAAAAACAAAGAGTGTTGGCAAAAAAATAGACGATCTGAATATAAGCCATTACCATAATATATGAATAAATTTTTTCTTTTTATTGCATTAC
>CAZIES010000239.1:0-1957 GCA_964538295.1 uncultured Arcobacter sp.
AGATTATTTTAACTTTTATTGTAATCTTTTATAAATTGTGTATAATTAATGCATTAAAATATTAAGGAGAAAAGATGAATATTTATGATTATGCCATGAAAGTCGAAAAAGATGGAGAAGAGTACTATAGAAATTTAGCAGAGAAATCTACTGATATAGGATTAAAAAGAGTGTTTACAATGTTAGCTGATCAAGAGGTTAAGCATTATGCTGCATTAAAGAAGATGGCTAGAAATGATGGGTTTGATTCGTCAGATTACGAAACATTTGATAATGAAGAAAAAACAATTTATGAAATTTTACAAGAGAACAAAGGTTCAGGTTTCCCTCAAGATGAGATAGCATACTACAAAGAGGCAATTGAGCATGAAGATAATATGGCTGCATATTATCGAGAAAAAGCTGATGAAGTAGATACAGAAGCTGAAAAATATATTTTAAACACTATTGCTGAAGAAGAAGAGAAACATAAAGAGATTATGGAAAATATCTTAGAGTATATTGAACAACCAAACTTAGTAGGTAGTGCTGAGTTTTAAGGATTGTTAAGACGACTTCGTACTTTGTTTTTGCCACTATGCTTAGCAGAGTACAGAAGTTTGTCTGCTTTTTGTAACATTTGATCTAAACTTTCACATTTTGTTTGGTCACTTACCCCAAAACTTGCAGTAACAGTAAGTTTTTTGCTTGCAGTATGCAGTTCAAGTTTTTCAATTTTACTTCGTATTTTTTCTGCTTTTTGCATCGCTTCTTGAAGAGAGATATCATATAAAGTAATAGCAAATTCTTCTCCACCTAATCGTCCGAAAATATCATTTTCATTCAAACAAGATTTAACACAATTTGAAAACATGATTAAGATTTGATCACCTATTGCATGACCATAGTTATCATTAAAGGGTTTGAAATTATCAATATCAATCATAATAACAGCTAACTCTTTTTGCTCTTTAATCGCTTTTGAGAAGGCATTTTCAGAATGAATAAAAAAGTTTCGTCGATTACGTGTTTTTGTCAAAAAGTCTGTATGTGCAATATCATAGAGTTTTAGGTTGACTTTTTCTAGCTCATTTAGTGCTGATTGGATTTGAAAGGTACGCTTTTCTACCTCTTTTTCTAAGACATCATTATTCATTTTTATTGCATTGATATATTTTTTACTGATGATGAAAATAAGTATTAAGAAAAAAATAACACTTACAATAAAGATAAAAATCATCTGTTCACCAGCTGCGACTATATCTCTTTTATTTTTCGTTTGAAGTGCAAAAATAAACTGATCTTCCTTATTAAAAAAATAAAGGTTGTTTATGAAGTTATTTCCTTGTTTTGTTGACTCAAGTAAAATTTTTGGAAAATAGGCTGATGTTAATTTTTCTTCTGCTTTTTCTTGTTGTGAAGTTTGTGATATGAAGTTAATTGTATTAAAAAATGGTGCAAAGTTTTGTATCTCTTTATTGGAAAACTCTTTTATTAAATAGATATAGTTTTGTTTATTGGAAAGTTTTAAAGACTCTTTTGAAATAAATAAAAGTTTGTTTTTATAAGGGTAAATAACACTTACATTGTTATTTTTATGATAGTGTTGAGTGATATCTGTAAAAAGTTTATCTAAGGGAGTAAAGTTTTCTTGTTTTCTTTGAAGTAAGATTTTATTGTGTTTGTCTGTTGTTAAAAGTAGATCAATATTTTGTTCTTGAAGATTAATTTCTAAAGGCAATTTCTTTTTCAAATAGGTTTCTTCCTCGTGTATAGAGAGTATATTGATATATTCTAGGTTTTTTTGTCGCAAGTTAAGTAGGGTGTTATTGATATGTTGAATAAGTAAGTTTAAATGTTTTTTGTTATGGGAAGTTTCAAGCCGTTCATAACTGTTTAAGAAAAAATAGTAGCTTCCTCCTAAAAAAAGAAGTGCAACTATTCCCATAGAAACAACAAAAAAAAGTGTTTTCTCAAG
>CAZIES010000240.1:0-1954 GCA_964538295.1 uncultured Arcobacter sp.
GTATGGCAAATGAAGAGGGCAAAGGTGCAATTACCTTAGACTTTTTATTACGTTCTGCACTACGGTCTTCTCCTCGACGTATTATTGTTGGTGAGTGTAGGGGACCAGAGATTGTAGTTATGCTTAATGCAATGAATACAGGGCACCCTGGTTCTATGACTACAGTGCATGCTGATGATACAAAAGAGGCGTTAGTGCGTATTGAGAATATGTATTTAGAGGCACGACCAACAGCAAATATTAACTTTATTCGAACGCAAATTGTATCGGCTGTTGATATTATAATTCAGCTTATTCGTTTCCCTGATGGTACAAGAAAAATCACAACCATTTCAGAAATTGAACGAAGAATCGAAGATAACGCTGTAATTTCATTGAATAATATTTTTGAATTTAAACGTGATACGTCAAACTTACAACGAACTATTGGTGAGTTTAAAGTGGTTTCTACTCC
This sequence comes from uncultured Arcobacter sp., assembly GCA_964538295.1. Classification (GTDB taxonomy): domain Bacteria; phylum Campylobacterota; class Campylobacteria; order Campylobacterales; family Arcobacteraceae; genus Arcobacter_A. Next base: position 455 of record CAZIES010000240.1, read on the forward strand.
AACAAGAACCGTTGAGCAGATGAATATGTTTGGAGTTGATATTGATTTGGGTGTATTTTCACCTGATTTTGAAATGCCAAAATCAATGTTAATAGAAGAGCTTGAAAAAGATCTTCCAGACAATATGTGTGGTTGGAAAGATGAGTTTTTAAAAATATTTGTGGATGATGATCCTCAACTGTTTAATAAATGGCCACATTTTGAAAAAATGATGAAAAGGTAAGTGTCATGGATGGTTTTGTAATTGCAATGATGGTAATAATCCCAACTTTAGTGATATCACTAGGGTTCTTTTTATACCAATATTATATCTCTTATGCTAAACAAAACCGTATAGTTTCTATTTTACTCGATGATAGTAGCAAGATTCTTCAAGAGAGTAAAAAAAATAGTCAAGCTAAAAGTCAAAAAGGAAACTGGTTAAAAAGTAAGCTTTCATATGCAGGATTTGCTAATAAGTATGCAGATGTTTATTTTGTGACGATTGCAGTTACTTTTGGTTTTTTAAGTGCCCTTTTTATGAAGTTTATTGTGAGTTCACCTATTATTCTATTCTCAGTATTTATTATCTTTTCATTTTTACCAATGCTTATCGTTAAAAAAGTGATTGATAATAGAAGAGAAGAGTTTAACTTTGGACTCAAAGTGATTATTGACAAGGTAACAAGTATGATGAAAAGTGGGGTTGGATTTGAACAATCTTTGAAAAAGTCTGTTCTCACCTCAAAATCAAAATTTACCCAAGAAGTCTTTAATATTTATATTAATGAAAAAGATATTATTGGTGAAGAGAAGTGTTTTAAAAAGATGTTTGATGTGGTTGAATCAAAAGAGTTACGTATTTTTTATCTTGTAATTTCTATTGGTAAACAATCAGGTGGTAAGTTCTCTAATACCTTAGAGACGTTAAGAAAAACACTTCATGATCAAGAAGAGATAAAACAACAAATTACCTCTTCAACTAGAGAAATTCAAGTGGGATCTTACATGATTATTGGTTTAGTGATTTTTATCTATTTTATGATCAATAAATCAATGGACGGTGTTTTAAATGAACACTTCTTTGGAACCAATGAAGGGAATATTCAAATGTTTTTTATCATTGTATGGATTTCGTTTGGGCTATTTATAAATAAACTAATGACAAAGGTGAAATGATGAATATTTTATATTTTATACCCGTAGTTTTTGTAATCATCGGTCTAGTTATTTGGTTTATGTATGATGGAAGTAGTCGAAAAAAACAAATTGTTTTACTTTCTCAACTAGATAAAGTAGCCATTGTTGATAAACAAAAAAAGTTAAAAGAAGATGGTGAATCAATTGATAAGTTAACACTGAAACTTATTCAAGCAGGAATCACTAAAAAAGAGTACCATGAAGGGCGATTGGTTTTTGTGCTAATTGGACTTATTTTTATGATTGCCCTACCAATTTTGTTCTCTTTTGAGATTGGAATTATTGGAGTTGGAGTTGGTATTTTATGTATTGTTTTTGGTG
>CAZIES010000241.1:0-1954 GCA_964538295.1 uncultured Arcobacter sp.
CACCAAAAACAATACATAAAATACCAACTCCAACTCCAATAATTCCAATCTCAAATGAAAACAAAATTGGTAGAGCAATCATAAAAATAAGTCCAATGAGTACAAAAACCAATCGACCTTCGTGATACTCTTTTTTAGTGATTCCTGCTTGAATAAGTTTTAAGGTTAACTTATCAATAGATTCACCATCTTCTTTTAACTTTTTTTGCTTATCAACAATTGCTACTTTATCAAGTTGCGAAAGCAGTACAATCTGTTTTTTTCGACTACTTCCATCATACATAAACCAAACAACTAAACCGATGATTACAAAAACTACGGGTATAAAATATAAAACTTGCATTATTTCACCTTTGTCATTAGTTTATTTAAGAATAATCCAAATGAAATCCATACGATGATAAAGAACATTTGAATATTTCCTTCATTGGTTCCAAAGAAGTGCTCATTTAGCACCCCTTCCATTGATTTGTTAATCATAAAATAGATAAAAATCACTAAACCAATAATCATGTATGAACCTACTTGAATCTCTCTGGTTGAAGAGGTAATTTGCTGTTTTATTTCCTCTTGGTCATGCAGTGTCTTACGAAGCGTCTCTAAGGTATTAGAGAACTTACCACCTGATTGTTTACCAATAGAAATTACAAGATAAAAAATACGTAACTCTTTTGATTCAACCACATCAAACATCTTTTTAAAACACTTCTCTTCACCAATAATATCTTTTTCATTAATATAAATATTAAAGACTTCTTGGGTAAATTTTGATTTTGAGGTGAGAACAGACTTTTTCAAAGATTGTTCAAATCCAACCCCACTTTTCATCATACTTGTTACCTTGTCAATAATCACTTTGAGTCCAAAGTTAAACTCTTCTCTTCTATTATCAATCACTTTTTTAACGATAAGCATTGGTAAAAATGAAAAGATAATAAATACTGAGAATAGAATAATAGGTGAACTCACAATAAACTTCATAAAAAGGGCACTTAAAAAACCAAAAGTAACTGCAATCGTCACAAAATAAACATCTGCATACTTATTAGCAAATCCTGCATATGAAAGCTTACTTTTTAACCAGTTTCCTTTTTGACTTTTAGCTTGACTATTTTTTTTACTCTCTTGAAGAATCTTGCTACTATCATCGAGTAAAATAGAAACTATACGGTTTTGTTTAGCATAAGAGATATAATATTGGTATAAAAAGAACCCTAGTGATATCACTAAAGTTGGGATTATTACCATCATTGCAATTACAAAACCATCCATGACACTTACCTTTTCATCATTTTTTCAAAATGTGGCCATTTATTAAACAGTTGAGGATCATCATCCACAAATATTTTTAAAAACTCATCTTTCCAACCACACATATTGTCTGGAAGATCTTTTTCAAGCTCTTCTATTAACATTGATTTTGGCATTTCAAAATCAGGTGAAAATACACCCAAATCAATATCAACTCCAAACATATTCATCTGCTCAACGGTTCGTGTTGGCGTAGAAACCACTTTAAACTCACCAATAGTACGTTGTAAGTTTGAAGTATCTCTTTTAAATTCAAAAATATTATTCAGTGAAATCACTGCATTATCTTCAATTCTTCTCTCAATTTCTGAAATAGTTGTGATTTTTCTCGTACCATCTGGGAAACGAATAAGCTGAATGATAATATCAACAGCTGATACAATTTGTGTTCGAATAAAGTTAATATTTGCAGTAGGTCTTGCTTCTAAATACATATTTTCAATACGTACTAAGGCTTCTTTTGTATCATCCGCATGCACAGTCGTCATTGAACCTGGGTGTCCTGTATTCATGGCATTTAACATAACTACAATCTCTGGTCCTCTACACTCTCCAACAATAATTCGTCGAGGAGAAGACCGTAGTGCTGAACGTAATAAAAAGTCTAAGGTAATTGCACCTTTGCCCTCTTCATTTGCCATAC
>CAZIES010000242.1:0-1882 GCA_964538295.1 uncultured Arcobacter sp.
GTGGAAAATTTAAATAAAGCTTAAGTTATTTTAGATAGAATACGCGAATATTTTTAGAAAAAATGAGGAAAAGACAATGTCAAGAAGATGTGCAATTTCTGGAAAAGGACCTATGGTTGGTAACAACGTAAGTCACGCAAAAAACAGAACTAAAAAAAGATTTTTACCAAACTTAAGAACGGTTAGAGTTACTTTAGATGATGGTACGACTAGAAAGATTAGAATTTCTGCTAAAGAGTTAAGAACTCTTAAAAAACACTCATAAGAGGCACTAAATAAAGTGCTTCTATGAGCTTAAGCTTCTTTAGAAAACTTAAAAAAGCACTTGGCTGGGAAATACGTAATACCAAGCCAGAATACGATCTAGACTCCGCAATATATCAACAACTCAAACCTTTTCGATTACCTTTAGTACTTGTTCAAATAATAATGATGGTTGGAACCATCGGCTATATTATTATTGATGATTTTGATATATTAGACGCTATTTATCAAACTGGAATTACCTTTACAACTGTTGGATTTGGTGAAATAGGTGAAATCTCACCTGCAGGACGAATCTTTACAATCACACTTATTATCTTTGGATTTGCTGTTTTTACTCTATCAACAGCAATTTTGATTGATGCTGTTATTAAAGGTAAACTGTTTGAACTTTATAAGGAAAGAAATATGCTTTATAAAATCGCACGACTTAGAAAGCACTTTGTTATTTTTCATCATAATGAATACACCGCCCAGTTAGCAAAACAGTTCCGTCAAAACCATATTCCTTTTGTGGTGGTAGACCCAAGTGATGATATTGAACAGATTGCTAAAGAGTATGGTTATCCATATTTTGTTAGAGAGGAGCCTTATAAAGAGGATGCTTTTTTAAAGTCACACCTTTCAAGTGCAAAAGGGGTTATAGCCCTGTCAAAAAATATCTCTGATAACATTACGTTGATTGCCTCAGTTAGATTGTATGAAAAAGAGCTTGGACGAAATAATCCTTTTTTGATTATCTCAAATGCAGAGACGCAAAATGATAAAGTAAGATTGAAAAAACTAGGTGCAGATAAAGTGGTTGCTCCACCATCTCTTATGGCAAAAAGAGTGAGTGCTATGGCGATTCGTCCAGATATGGAAAATGTACTGGATGAGTTTTTATATAAACCAGATACGCCTATTGATATGGAAGAGGTTTATGTAAATGCTGACTCATGGTTAGTGGATAGGCAACTTCGTGAGATTCACTTAAGGGACAGGTATAAAGTCTCTGTTATTGGTATTACTGAAAAAAGAGGTCATTTTATTCAAATGCCTAAAGGTAATACAATTATAAAAGGGGATTGCAAACTATTGTTAGTTGGTAATCAAAAAGGTATAGCTAAAGCTAAAATTTTAGTAAATGAAAAAGAGACGCCAGAGGAGTGTTGTAAATAATGTTTTCTATTTTTCCAATTAAGGGATATATTGATCAAATTGAAGGGTTCTTTTGTGATGGAATTCATGCGGGACTTAAAGTAAAAGGTAACAATGATTTAGGGTTTATTTATAGTGATACACTGTGTGATGTTGAAGCGGTGTTTACTGAAAATAGATTTCAAGCAGCACCCTTGAAACACTACCAAAACTATGAAAAAGATTTTAAAACAAACTTTGTATTAATCAACTCAAAAAATGCTAATGCTATGACAGGAAAAAAAGGCTTAGAGGATATTGATACTATTTTTTCTTCATTAAAGCATGACCTTACCAATCCAATTATGAGTTCAACAGGTGTAATTGGTAACCCTTTACCAAAAGAGTTGATCATCAATGGGGCAAACTCTTTTGATTTAAGCGCTAAAAATGGTGAAGCCTTAAGTACGGCCATCATGACAACCGATGCTTATTCAAA
>CAZIES010000243.1:0-1852 GCA_964538295.1 uncultured Arcobacter sp.
CCTGCAAGCAGGATTCCACTTTGTTTCATCATATTTATCCCTTTAGTGAACCAAATTTCACTTCTATTTCTTGTCGTGAACCTCTATCATGGGTTGGATAGGTTTCACTCTTTTGACTCTCTAGAAAAGTACGCAATGAATCATCAAAACGTTCATCTCCAGAATACTGTAAAAAACGATAATCAAATGTACCATCACTTGTTATCATTACGATAACTTTAGCTGATAATCCATCAACAATTAACATCGGTTGCCACCGTGATGATAATAGTTCATAGATCTTTGAAAAATAAGGGTCTTGATTGTTTTTTGAATCTGATGTTGGCATAAGTGCCGCTTTTGTTTTAACACTATCTAAAAGCTTTGAAACTGATACGTTTGAACTCTTTCTTTGTTTTTCAAACTTTGATTTAAATCGACTTGAAACTTCTGATTTTACAACATTGTTGATTTCTTTGTCTAAAACAGCTGCTTTTTTAGTCTTAACATTAGCAAAAAGAGATTTTACATTATTGTTTTGTTTTGCTGTACGTGAAGTAGATTTTTTAACCACCTCATGAGATTTTTTTGTATCTTTAACATCTGTTTTATTACGTTTACTCACCTCTTTAGTATCTAAAATCATAATCTCTAATTCTAAAACCGTATTTTTAGTAAATGCATCAAACTTTTTAACTTCTGGAGTATTTAGATACCAAGCAAAAAGCAAAAAACAGACAAAATAAAAAGAGAAAGCGATAAACCCAGATAGATAAAAATAATCCTTCTTTAGTGCTTCACTATGCAAGTACATTATATTACCCGTCAGTTATAAGTGAAACTTTAAAAAAACCTGCTTCTTTTACAGATTTTAGTACAAAAACAATATCATTGTAAAGAAGAGATTTATCAGCTCGTATATGAATAGGTGTTTTTCTATCTTTATCTTTTGAAAAAAGAACAAAACTATCTGCAAAGTTTTCAATAGTGTATTTGTTTTTACCAATACTAATTGAGCGATCTTTATTCACAACAATTGACATCTTTTTAGCATCTTGAATCTGTTTAGATTTACTTCCTTTAGGAAGATTAATAGGTTCTTCAAACTCTATTACAGGAGCAGTTACCATTAAAATTGCTAAAAGCACTAACATAATATCTACTAAAGGAGTAATATTTAATTCAGGCTTTTGATTATAGTCGTACAAAGATTAACCTTTTGCAATTAAAATTTCTGCTTGCGCCTTTAAAAAAGTATTGAGTTCATATACTTTTCGAATTAGAATTTGATGAAATGTGTAAGCAAAGATTGCTACAAAAATACCAGCGGCAGTTGCAACTAATGCTTCAGAAATAGCTGGAGCAATAATAGAAAATCCGACTTTAGAATGACTTGAAAACTTCGCAAATGATTCCAAAATACCAACAACTGTACCAAAAAGTCCAATAAATGGTGAAGTTGATGAAACAATCGACATCCAAGAAACACCTGTACTAGCATCTCTAATAATAGAGATTTCACAAGCATGCAGTATCTCTTTAGAATTTGTTACATCGCTACAAGCACTCAATTTTGATAAAGGTGAAAGTTGAGAATTGCGTGAAGTTAATGATTCTAGAGATTTTTTTTCTGTGTTAATCATTGAGTTTAAAGAGAGGTTTTTATAGATAAATATCCATAAAACCAATACTAAATAAACAGACAGCAGTCCCAAAACAACATATGTTATGGCACTGCTATTATTAAAATAATTTAATACTGTATCTATCATCAGCTTTTATGCAAATGAGTTAATTTTTGCTTCAACAGCAGCAAGTGAAACGTTAGCATCTTTTACAGAGTTAACTAAGTTTTTAGCTGCATCAATATTTT
>CAZIES010000244.1:0-1834 GCA_964538295.1 uncultured Arcobacter sp.
GTGCCAAATGGGTATAAAGAGTTAGCGTCTGTTAGTTGGATAGAACATGATTTAAATGCTATAGAAGATGTTCAAATTGAGAACGTAGATGCGATTATTCATTTAGCAGCACAATCCTCTCCAAATGGTGTAAGTTGTGTTGATTATATGAATGACAATGTTATAGCAACACACGCTTTAGCAAGTTTTGCAAAGCGTAATAAGATAGATACAATTATTTATAGTTCTGCCATGTCAGTTTATGGTGAGATTAGTAGTGATGAGGTTGATGCATCAACCCCAAGAGTTAATCCTGATATTTATGGTCAAAGTAAGTATTTAGCTGAAAAGATTCTTGAAGAATCAGGTGTGAATAGTTTAGTTGTTCGTTTACCAGGAATTGTAGGTAAGGGTGCAACAAAACCATGGTTTGCTAGAATCTTTAATATGTTGAAGAGAAGTGAGGATATCACTATTTTTAACCCTGATAATAAATTTAATAATATAGTATATGCAAATGATTTTGCAAAATTTTCGCTGCATGTATTGCAGACAAAACAGGTACAACAGTTTGATGTTGTAACTATGTCATGTAGTGGCTATAAAACAGTTTTTGATTTAGTAAATGATACAAAAAAGAGTTTAAACGCTTTAAGTAGTATTAAAATCAAAACAAATGAAGGCTCTTCTTTTACTATCTCAAACCAAAAAGTAGTAGAACAGTATGGTTTTAAACCTTCAACTATTGAGCAAATAATAGAGGAATTAATAAGATTATGATTACAAAAAATGGAAAATGGCTAAAAACAAAACCGCATAAACTGTTTCATCATTTAGATAGGGTGACTTCATGGTTAAGTGAAGAGGTAACCCCTCCAATCTTTGTTGAGTTAGGACCTACAAATGCATGTAATCAAAAGTGTCCATGGTGTTATACAAGCTATACTCATGGGAAACTTTCATTTGAAAAAGATTTTTATCTAAAAATCATTCGAGATTTAGCAGAGTTTGGCGTACGTTCAGTGTGTGTTCAGGGTACGGGTGAACCATTTGTAAATCAATATAGTGCTGATGCAATTGAGTTGGGGAATCAACTTGGAATGGAAATGGCAACAATTACAAATGGTACGTTAATTACTGAAGAGGTTGCAAAAAAGATTGTTCCTGCACTTAAATGGATGAAAATTAGTGCAATGGAGAGTACCGTAGAAAACTACTCTACGAATCATGGTTGTAATGAGAAACAGTATCGACAACTTCTTAAAAATATTGAGAATATTGTAAAAATTAATAAGGGCGTTCCTAATAGTGAATTTGTTCTTTCATCTGCAATGTTAGTCTCTGAGAATAACTGGAATACAATTGAAGATGTTGTCAAACTATGTTCTGATTTAGGCTTTGATTTTATTCAAGTGCGAGCTCCAAGTGAGAGTCTAAAGATTGATTATAAAACAAAAGCGGACTTACATAAGATTGAATCAGTTAAAGAGATTATTCAACGCGCACAAGAGCATGAAAGAGATGATTTCCGTGTGGATATTCGAATTGATAGTTTTGAAGATCAAAATAAAGGTCCCTTTAAAAAGAACTTTACGAAATGTTATGGAATCGAGTTTGAAACACTTATTGATGCTGATGGTTTTGTTTACCCTTGTTTGAGATTTTGGGGAGATAAAAACTACGCTATTGGAGATCTTTCAAAAAATAGTTTTAAAGAGATTTGGACAAGCCAAAGAAAAAAAGATATCTTCAATAAAATCTATAATGAATGGGATTTAGATAAGTGTTATATGGTATGTAAACAGAGTTTTATTAACGCAGATTTAGAGGAGTTACGACATCCTCCTTTACATAA
>CAZIES010000245.1:0-1799 GCA_964538295.1 uncultured Arcobacter sp.
GCTCGCATTGAGAAATCTTGTGCCATTCTTACAAGTGCATCATATACTGATGTATCACCATGGGGATGGTACTTACCAATAACATCACCAACGATTCTTGCTGATTTTTTATATGGACTTCGTGAACTCATGTTTAAGTCATGCATTGCATAAAGAATTCTTCTATGAACTGGTTTTAGTCCATCTTTAGCATCAGGAAGTGCTCGACCTATAATAACACTCATAGAGTAGTCTAAATAAGAAGCCTTTACTGAATCTTCAATCTTTACATCAATTATATCTTGGTCTTCGAAAAGATTTTCCATTAAATAATACCTTTAGTATAAATTGGGATATTTTATCCAAAAAGCCCTTAGTATTTGTTGTATAATTTAATTTTTTAAGATAGATTTAAACACAGTGCTATGTAAAGCCCTATGGAAGGAAATAAAAAAAGGGAACAACCCAAAAAGTCGTCCCCTTTTTTTCAAAATTTTTTCGCATTTTTTAGCGGTTATTTTCTCGTTTATATTTCAAAATTGCTTGATAAATTTCATCTTTTATTCGTAGTTTCTCTTTTTTTTGTTTTTCAACTTCAAACTGATCGGCATGCTCTTTTTCCATTTCAATAATTTGTGCATCTAAAACATTATGTTTGTCAAACATATTATTAAAATATTTATCTTTTGCTTTCATTTCGCTCATAAGGTCTCTGTATTCGTGGAACATGGGTCTATCCTTTTTAGTGAATTCATACCAAAATTTATTTGGCATTATGATTATTGATTATAACAATTTCGTACTTATAGTTTTTAATTGAAAACTCTATATTTTATGAAGTTTTTAAATATCGTTAAAGGAAGTTTTTTGTTATAAATAGTGGGATAACTGTTTTGTGATTTTCCTTAGTTATACGTAAAGAAAAAGAGACATCTGGTCTCCAAGTAATTTTATTACCAAGCACGAGAGCTGGCAAGTGTTGCTTGCTTGGCTTGTTTATGCGAATTAAAGTAAGAGACATCCAGTCTCTTACTTTAATTCTTACGTTCGATAATCAGCGTTTATTTCTACGTATTTGTAGCCTAAGTCACAACCATAGGCCGTAAAAGAAGCATCCCCTTGTCCAATATCACAAGTAATTTTATATTTGTCATTTTCAAGGACTTGTGCCGCTTTTGCTTCTTGGGCTTCATCAAAAAGAATCTCACCTTTATCAAAAACCACCACATCATTATAAGCAATTACAAGTGTTTCTTCACTACATTGAATTCTACTTGCACCAATGGTGGAAGCGATTCGTCCAAAGTTGGGGTCTTCTCCAAAAAGTGCTGTTTTTACTAACAGTGAATTAGAGAGTGCTTTAGCTGCAATTTCTGCTTCTTCTTTTGACGCTGCATTTTTAACTTCAAAAGCAACAGCTTTTTTAGCCCCTTCTCCATCTGCAACCATTAGCATTGCCATATCATGCATAACAAGACGAAGCACCTCTTTAAATGCCTCTTTTTCATAAACACCTGATTTTTGGTTTGAAAGCAATAACACCGTATCATTGGTTGACGTATCACCATCTACTGATATCGCATTAAAAGTTGTATGACTAGCCTCATTTAATGCTTCAGCCATATCTGCTTTAGGAATAGCAGCATCTGTACAGATAAAACATAACATCGTTGCAAGATTTGGATTTATCATTCCTGCACCTTTTGCAACAGCACCTATTTTAAAGGTTTTTCCATCACTTAATTCAACTTCATACATACAATGCTTTGAATAAGCATCGGTTGTCATGATGGCCGTACTTAAGGCTTCACCATTTTTAG
>CAZIES010000246.1:0-1740 GCA_964538295.1 uncultured Arcobacter sp.
TCAAAAAAAGAAATATAAGAGAAAAAATTGGTGATTCTGTTTTAGAGTTTGCTAGTTAATTAGCAAACTCCTTTTTCTTTTAAAAGTATATTTACTTCTGTTAACTTTTGATTTAACTATCATTAAACTCTTTTTTCTATAGTAAACTTATAATAACTTCAAGGAGATTATTATGAAAAAAGAACTACTATTTTTTTTGCTCTTTTGTTTAGTGTCACTTTATGCAACTACTTACCCAATTGTTGATACAGGGCAAAAGAATTATTTTAATAATACGGGTTATATTTCAAAACCAAATCCAAAGAGTAGTTTTTTTGGTCAAGATAGTTCATATTTAGGAAATCAACCTAGTTATACCAATAATCATAATGGAACAATTACTGACAATATTACAGGGTTGATATGGCAAAAAGAGGTGTTACCTAAGATGAGCTATAATCAAGCAGTTAAGTATGCAAATAGTGCACAAATTGGTGGCTCTAGTGATTGGCGAATTCCCACTATTAAAGAACTCTATTCGTTAATGAATTTTAGCGGACAAACAGGTAAATCAAACCCTTCAAATAAAAATGTACCCAGTGATGCAAAACCATACCTTGATACAAGGTTTTTTGATTTTGAGTACCCTAGTGAAAGACGCTATATAGATGCTCAATATTGGAGTAGTACGGATTATGTCAGTACGACTATGAGAGGGACAAAAACATTTTTTGGTGTTAATTTTGCTGATGGACGAATAAAAGGGTATCCCAAGTATAAAGCTCATGGTGGAACGGCAAAGTTTTATTTACGATTGGTTCGAGGCAATACAAACTATGGTAAAAATAAATTTGTTGATAATCTTGATGGTACAATCTTTGATAAAGCAACAAAACTACTTTGGATGAAAGATGATAGTCAATATGGTATGAATTGGAAAAAAGCTTTAAGTTATTGTGAAAATGCTACAGTTGCAGGTAACTCACATTGGCGTTTACCTAATGCTAAAGAGTTACAGTCTTTAGTTGACTATACCCGTTCACCTGACACAACAAACTCAGCTGCTATTGATGAACTTTTTAAGACAACTCCTATTAAAAATGAAGGAAATAAAAAAGACTTTGCCTCTTATTGGAGTAGTACAACACATCTTGATGGAAGACGAATAGGCTCCTATGCAGTTTATCTCTCTTTTGGACGAGCTTTAGGGTACATGAAAGATCCTCGTTTAGAAACACGCCAATTAATGGATGTTCATGGTGCAGGAGCACAAAGAAGTGATCCTAAAAGTGGTAGTATTGAAAAGTTTGCAAAAATGGGACATGGACCTCAGGGTGACGTGGTACGCGTAAATAATTTTGTGCGTTGTGTAAGTGATAATTTTACGGTTGTAAATCAAAGTGATACCTATGAAGTCAAATCAAACACTTCTTATAAACCTATGAAACAATTTGAAAGTAAACCAAATAGAGAATCTAATATGCAAAGGAAAAGAGGTTCAAACTCTCCTTCTTTTCATATTTTAGAAAGGTTTGATAGAAATAGTGATAATATGATTTCATATGAAGAGGCACCAATGAAGATGCAACGAAATTTTACTTATCATGATAAAAATAGGGATGGGTTTTTAGATAAAAGTGAATTATTAGATTTACCAAGACCACCACAGTAGGCGGTTTACTTCTATTTACTTTGTGTTTAACTATGATTTAATTGTTTTTTATATTATTTTAATAATTTAAAAAAAGGATTAAAAATGAT
>CAZIES010000247.1:0-1725 GCA_964538295.1 uncultured Arcobacter sp.
ATCAAAAAATCTAAGGATAAACAATGACATTAGCCGTATTTTGTGGTGCTAGTTTAGGAAACAACGAAGCCTATGCTAATGCAGCGAAAGATTTTGGAAAATATTTAGCCAAAAATAATATCAATGTGGTTTTTGGTGCAGGTAGTGTTGGTATGATGGGAACACTTGCTGATGCTGTTTTAGAGCATGGTGGAAATATTTGTGGGGTGATTCCTGAAAAACTCAAAGAAAAAGAGCTTGCTCATGAAAATCTAACGGAGCTGATTGTTGTAAAAGATATGCATGAACGAAAAGCAACTATGGCACAACTCTCCGATGCTTTTGTAGCATTACCTGGTGGACTAGGAACACTGGAAGAGATTTTTGAAGTATGGACATGGGCGCAACTTGGATTTCATAATAAACCGTGTGCTTTTTATAATGTGGATGGATTTTATGACAAGTTACTGGATATGATAAACACTATGTCACATGAAGGTTTTTTAAAACAAGAACATGTGGATATTATGATTCAATCTGATAATAAAGAGGAACTTATCATTGCTATTAAAAATTTTGAACCTAAAGAGTACAGCTTATAATATAAAAGAGTAAACTTCAAGTGTTGTCTTAAAAATAATCAAAAAAATTACAAAATGCAATATTTCAAGATTATCTTCTAAAAAATAGTTAATATACTTTTATTAAATGAGGTGTTATATGAAAGATAAAACTAATGATTGCATTTGTAACTGAAATATGGTATCATTATTATGAGTAAAAAAGATAAACTACTTACTAAATTTTTGGAAAATCCACCGAGAAAAGATTTGACCTTTAAAGAACTTAGTTCTTTGCTTTGTACTTTGGATTTTAAAAAGATTGAGGGTGCTGGTTCGGCTGTAAAGTTTTATAATGAATCAAAAGATGTATTAATTAATCTTCATAAACCACATCCTAGTGATATTTTAAAAGTTTATCTAGTAAAACAGATACAAAGTAAATTAAAGGAAATTATCTAATGTCAAATACAATTGAATACAATGGATATATTGGAACTATTGAATACTCTCAAGAAGACAAATGTTTTTTTGGTAAATTAGATATGATAAATGATTTAGTTACTTTTGAAGCTGATAATGCATCACAATTGGAAGAGAATTTTAAAAATGCTGTAGATGAATATATCCAAACTTGTAAAGAGTTAGGACGAGAACCACAAAAAGCTTTTAAGGGAGTTTTTAATGTGAGAACAGGCAGTGAACTTCATATGGCAGCGGTTCGAAATGCTTTAAAAATGGGTGTCTCTTTAAATTCATATATCAAAACACTTATTGAAAAAGATGTGAAATTATCGTTAAATTAGATACTTACTTCTAAAGTTACTTTATAAACCTATAATCTGCTATACCCTATAATCGCGAATTCAAAAACAATAGAAAAGAAGAATCATGATAGAACTCATCAACATATCAAAAAGCTACCCAACCAATGACCTATATAGTGACCTAGATTTACGGCTAAACGCTGGTGATAAAGTAGGACTTGTAGGACGAAACGGTACGGGAAAATCAACACTTTTTAAACTCATTCTTGGTGAAGAGAGCCAAGATACTGGAGAGATTAAATTTCCTAAAGCTTATAAAATTGGGGCTTTGAAACAGTATTTTGATTTTACACAAAAAACACTTATTGATGAAACGGCACTAGCATTAAGTGAAGATGATAAGTATGATATATATAAAG
>CAZIES010000248.1:0-1719 GCA_964538295.1 uncultured Arcobacter sp.
ATGCTTTTTTAGAAAGTGGCATTGAACTTATCATGCAAAGTGTGAACTTAGAGAGCAAAATAAAAGAGGCTGATTTAATCATAACTGGTGAAGGTAAAATGGATAAACAAACAATCCAAGGTAAAACTCCTATTGGTGTAGCAAAATTGGCAAAAAAACATAATAAAAAAGTGATTGCCATTGCAGGGTGTTTAGACGAAGGTTATGAATTGGTCTTAGAGCATGGTATTGATGCCGTGTTTGATTGTACACCCATTTCAACTGATTTTGAAACCATCAAAAAAAATGCAAAAAAGAATTTAGAGTTAACCACTTTTAATGTAGCGAAGTCTTTAGAAATAAATTTTAGTTAGCACACTGTTTTTCAATCGTTTTTAGCATCTTTGCTTCAACATTAATAATATTTATCCTATGACAAGAGGCTGCAACCATTTGGTTATAGGCTAATCCGTTGTTTGTATAAGAGAGATATAAAACATTATCATCAATATTTTTATAGGTAATAACTGCGCCTTCATCTTCTAAAAAATCGATATAACTAAATAGACTAAAACTTGCTTCTTGTGCATTGGTTTGAGAATGTTCTAAATAAGAGTGTTGAATACCTTTATACCAAACATAATAGGTATCTTTAATGGTTCCTTTATATTTGTAAGCATTTATTTGTCTAATAGCATCAAAAGGAACATGACAATTAAAGGTTATACGTAGTTTTTCCTTTTCTAAAAAGGTTAGGTTTTTGGTTTTTGAACCACACCCCGTTAAAATAAAAAGAGCTGTTACAATAAATAGAACTGTTTTCATAATTTATTGTAACCAATAAAAGATTTAATTAAACCTCGTCCAATCTTTTTTGAAACTCTTGATTTAACTTTTCTAGTTTTTCTTCTAAATCCAAAACTTGTGTATTTTTTTGAGATGCTTCTTTTCCACTAAGTGTTGGAATCAATACTTTGAGTTCTTCAATCTCTTTTTTAAGAGGTGCAGTTGTTTTACTCTTTTCAGTTACTATGGCAGCACGAAGTTTCTTAATCTCTTTTTTGGTTCGTTTGGGTTTGACAACTTTTTTCTTCTCACTTCCATCATCATCTTCCCAACCAATTTTTTCTAAGAACTCATCATAGGTACCATTAAAATAGTCTGCCCCATCATTGGTAAAAACAATGAGTCTATCACACACTGCTCGAAGTAGTTCTTCAGAGTGCGTTACAATCATACAGGAACCTTCAAAAGCTTTAATCGCAGTCGTCAAGGCATCAATTGAGTCAATATCCAAGTGGTTTGTTGGCTCATCAAGGAAAAGAAGATTCACTCTTTTAGCAATAATTTTACCTAACATAACACGTGATTTTTCACCACCAGAGAGTAGAGAAATCTTTTTCTTGGCATTATCCCCACTAAACATCATAAGCCCACAAATATTTCGAATTACTGGTTCTGAGAGTTTATGGTTCACACTATAAATTTCATCCATGATAGTATTATTTTGATTTAAATGCGAAATATTAGTTTGTCCAAAGTGCCCAAAAGTACAACTTGGATGGAAATCAACACTACCACTTAATGCTTCAAGTTCACCCGCAATTACATTCAGTAACGTTGATTTACCTTTACCATTTTTACCAATAATTCCAATGGTTTCCCCTCGACTTAAAGCAAAGGTAATATTTTTAAAAAGAATATTATCCTTTTCATATCCAAATGATAAATCTTTGACTT
>CAZIES010000249.1:0-1719 GCA_964538295.1 uncultured Arcobacter sp.
ATCGAAGTTGCATATACTTTCTAATTTAGAAACTATATAAAAACTACTAAACTCGTTAAAGGTTAGAGGTTTCCCTCTAGCCTTTTTTTATTTATGAAATCTATTCAAATACTAACAAATACAAGTTACTTTATGATAAAATATCCTTTTTAAAGGATAATAATGAAACTAAAAACTAAATTTTTGACACTACTTACAATTGGAACCTTCTCTTTAACAACATTATTTGCAGAAACAACAATGTGTTTCAAAGAAAACCATAAAAATTTTACAACTATTGAAAAAACACCTTTAGATGGTGGCTTATGTAATAGCTCTAAAAGTGTAATTGAGATGAAGAAAGAGGGATGGATTGTTGATGACATTAAAATTTCTGAGTCTAATTATATCTATATCTTCAAAAAAGAGACAACAATAAGTACTGTAAATATTACAGAACTAGAACGAAAAATTATTTCTCGCTTAGAAGATAAAAAGAAAGAAGATAAAGAAAAAGCTCGTATAAAATTAAAAGAAACAATGAATGCAAATGGAAAGCTAATTTATATTAATACGTGTCAAAGATGCCATGGTGAACAAGCAGAAAAAACACCCTACAATACATCGCGAGCACTTGTAAATATGAACTTAGACGATTTTACATTAGCAATAAGAGATTACACAGCAGGAAACTATGATCGAGGATACGGTATGATTATGAAACCTTATTCTCTAACATTAAACTCACAAAAAATAAAAGATGTATATTCTTACATTCAAACACTTAAGCCTAAAAAAGAAGAAGCTAAAAAATAACACTTCTAAATTCACCTCTTATAAAGCTATAAAACTTAATAATGTATAATCCCTTTTTTATAAGGGATTATACATGGATGCATACGAATACTCTGAACTACTCAAACTACTTAATACAAAACTGGATAATATTAAAAATATTTTAAAACCTGATGACCTTAAAGTAAGACTTAAAGAAATTGAAACACTTGAGGCTGACCAAGACTTCTGGAATGATGTTGATAGAGCAACAAAAATTGGTATCGAAAAAAACAGAATCTTAAGTAAACTCTCTAAATTTAACAAAGCCTATGAGGCACTACAAGGAACAAATGAGCTTCATGAATTAGCAACTGAAGACAGTGACCAAGATACCTTTGAAATGCTTTATGACGAAGCGAGTGATTTAGATGAACTGATTAAAAAAACAGAAATTGAAGTCATGCTTTCTAATCCAGATGATACTTCAAATGCTATTGTCTCTATTCATCCTGGAGCTGGGGGTACTGAGTCTCAAGATTGGGCGTCTATGCTTTATAGAATGTACCTTCGTTGGGCGGAAAGAAATGATTTTAAAATTGAACTGCTTGATTATCAAGATGGTGAAGAAGCAGGGATTAAAGATGTCTCTTTTATCATAAAAGGTGAAAATGCTTATGGCTATTTAAAAGCTGAAAATGGTATTCACCGCCTAGTGCGAATCTCTCCCTTTGATTCAAATGCGAAACGACATACCTCTTTTGCATCAGTAATGGTATCACCTGAGATTGATGATAATATTGATATTGAAATAGAAGATAAAGATATTAGAATTGATACCTACAGAGCAAGTGGAGCTGGTGGGCAACATGTTAATAAAACAGAATCCGCTATTCGTATAACACATATAGAGACTAATATCGTGGTACAATGTCAAAATGATAGATCTCAACACAAGAATAAAGC
>CAZIES010000250.1:0-1688 GCA_964538295.1 uncultured Arcobacter sp.
TTATTTTACTTTTTATTACCGATTTTGAAAATATTAATGCTATTTGGAGTGATACTCACAGTGCATTAGGAATGACTATTGGTCTAGGGATTTTAGGAACAGGGTTGGTTTTTATTGGTTATTACTATGTGATTGAAACAATGGGAGCATTAAAAGCCTCTTCTATTACTTATATCCCACCTGTTGTTGCGCTTTTTATTGGCTTTTTTATTGTGGATGAAGCGATAACATTGATAGACTTTGTTGCAACAGGTTTAATATTTTTAGGTGTATTTTTAATTAATCAACGAAAAAATAGTTAAAAATTTTGATTTTTTTCATAAAGCTGTTATAATTCGCGAAATATAAAAGGTTTATACAAAAGGTTAAGAATAGATGATAAAAATTGGAATACTCTCTTCACACAATGGAAGTGGCTATAAAACTATACATAAAGCGTGTGAAAAAGGAATACTTAATGCTAAGGTTGCTTTGGTTATTTCTAATAATTCAGATGCAAAAGTATTAAAGTCAGCTGCTAAAAGAGAGACCCCAAATTTTATTATTAATCAAAAATTATTTCCTGATGAAAATCTTGATAAAAAAATCACTGACTTAATGCTAGAATTTAAGTGTGATTATATTTTTCTATCAGGATATATGAAAAAACTTGAAACGAATTTAGTAACAACCTTTGAAAATAGAATTCTTAACTCTCACCCAGCACTTCTTCCAAATTTTGGAGGTAAAGGGATGTATGGAAGAAACGTTCATGAAGCAGTTATCAAGGCTAATGAAAAAATTTCTGGTGTAACGATACATTATGTGAACGAACACTATGATGAGGGTGAATTTGTCTTACAAAAATCTTTAGAAATTGCAGAGAATGAAACTGTTGACTCTTTAGAAGAGAAGATAAAAAATCTTGAATCAGTAGCTATCATTGAGGCTTTTCAAAAAATTATTTAATACTAAAAGTAATTTCACGATAAATATCTTTCGTTTTTATAAAAAAGTATCTTTTAAATTTTTTTGGTAGTTATTTATTCAGATTAATGTATAATTAAAGATTATCAAAAAGTTTGAGGAAATAATGAAATATTTAGTAATCGATGATTCGAAAATGGCACGTAAAATGTTAATTAAGGCTTTAAAAGAGCTAATACAAAATGATGTGGAAATTATTGAAGCAACAAATGGTGAAGAGGCAGTAGAACTTTATAGATTGCATCAACCTCGTATCTGTTTTATGGATTTAACAATGCCAGTTATGGATGGTTTTGATGCTGTAAAGAAAATTTGTGATTATGATAATCAAGCAAAAATTATTGTAGTAAGTGCTGATATTCAAGAGGGTTCAAAACAACGCTCTCATGAAAATGGTGCGATAGGGTTTATTAAAAAACCCATTAATAGCGATAATTTATCAACGATGTTAAAGCAGTTGGAACTTATCTAATGTCAGATATAACTTTAAATGAAGATGAAGTTGATTGTTTACAAGAGTTGATGAATATCTCTTATGGAGCAGCAACTTCTGCTGTTGCTGAGATTGTCAATCAATTTGCAACACTTAATATTCCACGTATTAAAACAGCAACATCTTCAGAGTTTAAAAATTATTTCGATGAAAAGTTTAGCCACGGGGTTGATTATTTTGTTGCTAATCAAGCAATTGATGGAACCTTATGTGGTGAAAATATGTTTAT
>CAZIES010000251.1:0-1659 GCA_964538295.1 uncultured Arcobacter sp.
ACCTTGGTTATTAGGTTCAATTTTTATTACTACCATTGCCATACGTTTTGAAAAGTTTCCCATCAAAAAACCCAATCACTATTTTTCAACTCCTGTACGTGTTATTGTTGGAGTGGCCATTGGCAGTGCCTTTACCCCTGCAATTTTAGAGCAAGCTAGTAGTTACTTCTACTCTATGCTCTTTGTCATCCCTTATGTTTTACTCACTGCATTTTGTGGTATTTTGTACTACTGGAAACTGCAAGGCTTTGATAAAAAGACAGCCTATATGGCAGCTATGCCTGGAGGAATTATCGAGATGGTACTTTTAGGAGAAGAGCTCAAAGCCAATGTGCCAAAAATCACTTTAGTACAAGCTTCACGACTCTTCTTTTTAGTGCTTACCTTACCCTTTATTATTCAATATATTTTTCAAATTGATATTAGTGGAAACCGTTTGATTACCCCATCATTTAGTAGCCTTGAACTATTGGATATCATCATTTTAACTCTCATAGGAATCGCAGGGGCACTCTTTGGCAAAAAAATCAATATGCCAGCTGCTTTTCTAATTGGACCAATGCTTGTAAGTGTCATAGCTTTTTCAACAGGAATCATTGAGTCAAAGCCACCTGATGAACTGCTCAAATTTGTACAAGTCGTTGTGGGAGCTTCCATTGGGTTTACCTTTAGAGGAGTGAAATTAAAAGAGATTATCAAAATATTATTAGGAACCTTAGGGCACTTTATCATCCTTGCAATCATTACGGCTTTATTTGTGGTAGTAGTCCACTACAGTTTAGATTTTCCAACACTTTCAATTTTATTAGCATTTATGCCTGGTGGTCAAACAGAATCTAATTTGATTGCAATTTTAGTTGCCGCCAATGTACCTTATATTACCTTGCACCATATAGTAAGGTTAATTATTGTCTTTAATTTGGCACCTTTATTTGCAAGAAAATATTTAAACTAATCTTGTGTTTATTTTACAAAATGGTTTTGTACCATTCCTGCAATAACCTTTGACTCAATACATTTGAATTCTAAAGGCTTGTCTAGTTTGCCAAATAGAGGTTTTCCACCACCAAGTAAGATTGGAATTGTTGTGATAATCAGTTCATCAATTAAACCCTCTTTTAAAAAGTTTTGAATAGTCACACCACCATCAATGTATAAATTTTCAAAACCTTCTTTACGTAATAAGTTTGTAATTTTAGTAGGGCTACCTTGGATTAAAAATACTTTTTCTTCTAACTCTTTAGGAATCGATTTTAAACTGCTGCTGACTACAAACACTGGTTTAGTATAAAACCACTCGCCACCAAATGATAGAACCATATTAAACGTATTCTTTCCCATCACAATAGCGTCTATAGTCTCCATAAACGCGTCAAAACCAAAGTCAGCACTGTCTGGACTAGGAAGCCAGTCTAAGCCGTCATTTTTGTCTGCTATGTAGCCATCTAAACTTGTAGCTATGTATACAATATTTTTCATTTGTTACCTTTGTGTGTTATGGGAGTATTTTACAGTAAATTTTTGAGAGGGGTTAAATATATTGCGGTTTGTAAGGTTTTAACTTGAGGTGCCAAATTAGCACTTCAAGTTTGAAGTCACATTTTGTGACCTCAAGTTTTGATATCGCAAATTGCGACATCAAGTTTGTAGAAGATGAAG
>CAZIES010000252.1:0-1656 GCA_964538295.1 uncultured Arcobacter sp.
GGTAGTGGTAAAAAGTGTGTAGCGTTTAATGCTCCATATCCTGGTAAGATTATTCCTATTGATTTATCACAAACTGGAAAACTTATTTGTCAAAAAGATGCTTTTTTATGTGCAGCAAGGGGTACGAAAGTGGATATCTCTTTTTCTAAAAAAATTGGTGCTGGTCTTTTTGGTGGGGAAGGGTTTATTTTACAATCACTTGAAGGTGATGGAAATGCCTTTATTCATGCTGGAGGAACAGTAGTTGAAAAAGAGTTAAATGGAGAGAAGCTTATTGTTGATACGGGTTGTATCGTTGCCTTTGAAGAGGGTATTGACTATGATATTAAAGCTTCAGGTGGTTTAAAGTCAATGGTATTTGGAGGAGAGAGTATTTTTTTAGCGACGTTAGAAGGACATGGAAAAGTCTATTTACAATCCTTACCATTCTCTAAGTTAGCTGATAGGGTTTTACAAAACTTTAATGATGAGATGTCAACAGGAAATGATAATTAGTGTCTCATTTTATAGTCAATAAAGTAAAATATTTAAATTAATATTTTACTTTATTCTTTAAGTGCTTTTTTTTTGATTTTTATAAAAGAGGTTGTAAAATATATTTCACGTAAAAAAAGAAGTAGAGCTATAATTAATGATGCCATTGCTAGAATAAAAAGTATAGAGATAAAAGTACTACTATCAAAAGCGAGTAAAGCACTTGAAAACATGAGTAAAATAACTAATGCAACCATAAGTCCCGTTGCAGTACAGAAAAAAAGGGCTAAATTTGTATTTTGCATACGCATAACTAAAAAAACTCTACGTTGTGTTAAGTGTTGTTCTTCTGCGTAATCATTTTGGGTTTTCTCTTTTTTTTGTAACTCTTTATCCAGTTTTTCTAGCTTATCAATAATACGGGTAAGTCGTCCAATAAAAACATTTAAAAGCCCAGCAACCCCAGCAAGTAAAAATACTGGTGCAACTGAAAGTTGTATAAGTGTAGAAATAGTTGTTACAATTGTGCTATTATCAGGTATAAGCATATAATGCCTTTTTTATTTTATTATACATAAGCATTATAAAATGAAACTATAAAAGAGTGCTTAATACTTGAATTTGTATAATGTAAAGTCCTATTAGAAAGAGTGTTATGAAAAAAAAGATATATTTACTTCCTGGTATTATGTGTAATGCGTTATTATGGAAAGAACTGCTCTCTTATTTTGATGAAAATTATGAGTTTATTCATGTAAGCATACCTTTAAAACCAAATTTTGATGAAATCGTAGATAGTTTAAATGAGAGTTTTAAGGAAGAGAAAGTTCATCTTGTTGGTTTTTCTTTAGGTGGTTATGTTGCATCTTATTTTGCTTGTAAGTATGCTCATCGTGTCGAAAAAGTTTTTGTGATAGCTAGTAGTCCTTGTCTTTTACCTCAAGATGAGGTGAAAAAACGCAAAGAAGTAATAGCGTTTGTTCAAACTTATGGTTTTAAAGGATTGAGTCGTCAAAAGGTAATCTCTTTGTTAGAAGAGAAAAACCGTACTAATGAAATGATGATACAACAAATTCAAACAATGTATAAACAACTTGGTAAAAACGTGTTTTTAATGCAAATGCAAGCAACGTTAGAACGTCATGACTTAATGAAACCACTTAACAAATCAAAGGTACCTTT
>CAZIES010000253.1:0-1656 GCA_964538295.1 uncultured Arcobacter sp.
ATTACCCAAAAATATAAATAATAAATTTTCTTTAATAGACAGATTATTACCAAAAAAAATAGTTTCAGAAGTAATTGATCATGTTTTTAGATTTTGTGGACAAAAATCTACAGTTATTTTTTGTGATAAGCTAAAAGACTTAGGTTTTAAACATGCATTTAAAGCAGGAATTTCTTTTGGAAAAGATGATTTAGTTATTCCTGAGAATAAACAACAACTAATTGAAGAAACTAAAAAATTAATATCAGATTATGAAAATCAATATACAGAAGGACTCATAACTAGAGGTGAAAAATATAATAAAGTTGTTGATGCATGGTCAAAATGCACTGACAGAGTAGCTTCAGAAATGATGAAAAGAATTTCTGCTACAGAGGTTACAGAAAATGGCTTAAAAATAAATTCGGTATTTATGATGGCAGATAGTGGAGCAAGAGGGTCAGCAGCTCAGATGAAACAACTTGCTGGAATGAGAGGTTTAATCGCAAAACCATCAGGTGAAATTATAGAGTCACCAATCACATCAAATTTTAAAGAAGGATTAACTGCCTTAGAGTACTTTAATTCTACGCACGGTGCCAGAAAAGGATTAGCTGATACTGCATTAAAGACTGCAAATTCGGGCTATTTAACTAGAAGACTTTGTGATGTAGCTCAAGATCTTACTGTTACAGCAGAAAAATGTGAAGAACCTGGCTTTATCCAATTATCAGAAACTATTGAAGGTGGAAATGTTATAGTGAGTTTATCAGAACGTGCTCTTGGAAGAGTGGTTGCAGCGGATGTAAAAAATCCAATTAATGGTGAAGTAATTATAAAAAAATCTGAAATCATAGATGAGGCAGGATGTGAAAAAATAGATGCTGCTGGTGTTAAATTTATTAAAGTTCATTCAGTAATCACATGCAGTTTAAAAGAAGGTATCTGCGCAAGATGCTATGGTAGAGATTTATCCAGAGGAAAAATGGTTCATGTAGGAGAGGCAATTGGAATGATTTCAGCACAATCAATTGGTGAACCAGGAACACAATTAACAATGAGAACTTTTCACGTTGGAGGTACAGCATCAATAAAACAAGAATCTCAAATTGTTACAAAAACTGATGGAATATTAAAACTTATAAATACAAATTTACTTGAAGATTCAAAAAAAAACATGGTTGTTATGGGAAGAAATACAGAGTTATCAATTGAAGATGAAAATGGTTTACAAGTTGCTTCATACAAGGTGCCTTATGGGTCAAAATTATTTTTTCAAAATGAAGATAAAGTTAAAAAAGGTGCAAAAATTTGTGAATGGGACCCTTATACAACTCCAGTAATAGCAGAAAAAGATGGTTTAGCAAATTATGTTGATTTGATTGATGGAGTATCTTTAGTAGAAACTGTTGATGATGCTACTGGGATATCTACTAAAGCAGTAGTTGATTGGAAAACACAATCAAAAAATACGGATTTAAAACCAAGAATAACTTTGAGAGATGAAAAAGGTAATGTTGTTAAAAAAGCTGACGATAACGAAGCAAGGTATTATTTAGTTCCTGACTCAATACTTTCAGTTCAAGATGGACAAAAAATATTTGCTGGAGATGTTATCGCTAGATTACCTAAAGAAACATCAAAAACTAAAGATATTACAGGAGGATTACCAAGAGT
>CAZIES010000254.1:0-1656 GCA_964538295.1 uncultured Arcobacter sp.
GTAATAAATAGTTGAAATACTTAGATGAAATTCTCTTAAGTGATAAACAATCACAATCTATTTGTTATAAAGACCTCTGTACGGTTGAACTTTTTATCAATGTACCTTTTGAGAAACATAGTTCTATTTTGAAAAATAATCTAATGTTAGTTTTATTAAATGGAAAAAGAGTATTACGAACAAAGGAAAAAACCTTTGAAGGCAGTGCTGGAGATATACTTTTTGCCAAAAGTGGTACAGCTGTTGAAAGTGAAGTTTTTGATGATGTAGAAAAATATGGAGCTTTTATCTTTAAGTACAATGATAAGTTTATTTTTGATTTTATTAAAGAGAATGCTCTTGATTTATCAAAGTGCCAAGAATCAGAAGAAAATATTTTTCAAATTATTCCCAATGAAATGTTACGTTATTCAAGTGATACCTTTATCCCTCTTTTTTTGTGTAGTGAAAAAATTGATGAATCTATCATCAAACATAAACTTGAAGAGATGTTACTCCTTTTATACAATAGTGACACTGATGGAGCATTTAAAAGCTTTTTAAAGACCTTGTGTAATGATAAACAAGTAGATTTAAAAACAAAGATAGAAAAACATCTTAATCATTTTGATAACGTGGAAGATATTTCTGCTAAAGTAGGTATTCCATTAAATGACTTTCGAAAAGAGTTTTCTAAAATCTATGGAACCGTACCTCAAAAATGGTTGATTAAAAAACGGCTAGAAACGGCTAAGATTCTTTTAACCTATGATGATAAAAATATCTCAGAAGTGTGTACCGAAGTAGGGTATTCAAACCTCTCTTGGTTTATTAAACAGTTTAAAAAAGAGTTTGGTATAACCCCTAAACAGTTTCAAAAACAACAAAAATAGGTTAACTACCACTATTTTTTAGCGTACATCTTTTTTATAATAGGTATAAAAAAGGTGATAGATGTCAAATAATACCCAAGGTATTTTGTGGGCGTCACTTTCAACG
Source organism: uncultured Arcobacter sp. (assembly GCA_964538295.1). Taxonomy (GTDB): domain Bacteria; phylum Campylobacterota; class Campylobacteria; order Campylobacterales; family Arcobacteraceae; genus Arcobacter_A. Next base: position 979 of record CAZIES010000254.1, read on the forward strand.
GCACTTTTTGCAATGGTTGCAGCAATGGCAAAGGTTGCAGTTGTTGAGTATCATGTATTGCAGATACTTTTTTTTAGGCAAGTGGTTGTTTTTTTATCAACATTGCCCTCAATTAAACGTTCCTTTCCCCATAGTTTAAAAACCAATTATCCAAAAATACATATGATGAGACTTATTGGTGCTTTTGTTGCTTTATCGTGTAGTATTTGGGCAGTGGAAGTTTTACCTTTAACAACGGCAATTACTCTTGGTTTTGCTGAGGTCTTTTTTGCAACAATTTTAGCTTTTGTTTTTTTAAATGAAAGGGTAAATATCCACCGTATTATTGCAGTAGTTATAGGTTTCATTGGTGTTGTTTTTGTGATGCGACCAGGTTTAGATGGACTTTTTAATATTTATGCACTGATTCCTATTGTTAGTGCAATGGGTGCAAGTGTGGCATTTATATCCGTACGAAAACTCTCTCAAACAGAATCAACGGCAACCTTGCTAGTTTATCAATCAATTTTTGTTGGTCTATTTGCCGCTATTCCTCTGTTTTGGTTATGGAAAACGCCCAGTTTGCAGGATATAATTTTTTTAATCATTATGGGGGTTTTAGCAACTATTGCAAATTGGGTAGCGGTTAAAGCTTTACGATTAGCCCAAGCAAGTGTTATTGGTAGTATTAAATATACA
>CAZIES010000255.1:0-1645 GCA_964538295.1 uncultured Arcobacter sp.
GAAGAGTTGTATAATGATATAAATATTTATCAACTGACTTAATGTGTTCAATCATTAAAATTTCCTAATTTGAATATAAATCTTTATTATCAAAAAGAGGTTTAGAATAGACTATTTTTATAAAGTTCAAGGCTTGAGTAAAATTTTTTGTGGGAGCGTACAAGAAGTACGTGAGTAAAAAAATTTCTGCGAAGAACGCAGAAATTTGAAAAAAGAGACTGTTATAAACCTCTTTTTTTAAACGTGGTAATTAGGCGCTTCGTTTGTTATCGTTACGTCATGAACATGAGACTCTTTAAGCCCCGCCGATGTAATCTCAACAAACTCAGCCGTCTCTTGAAAAATTTTAATAGTTCCAGACCCTAAGTAACCCATAGAACTTCGAAGACCTCCACTCATTTGGTGAATAATGTCTGCAATGCTACCTCTATATGCAACTCGACCTTCAATACCTTCAGGTACAAGTTTATCAGCAGCTGTTCCTTCTTGGAAATATCTATCTGTACTTCCTTTTGTCATTGCACCAATTGAACCCATACCTCGGTAAGATTTAAACTTTCTTCCTTGGAATAAAATAAGCTCACCTGGAGACTCATCAGTTCCAGCTAACGCTGAACCCATCATAACACACGATGCTCCAACAGCTAACGCTTTTGCAACATCACCAGAATATTTGATTCCACCATCAGCAATAACAGGAATACCGTGTTTTGCACCTTCCTCTGCACACTCGTCAATTGCAGAAATTTGTGGAACACCTACACCTGCAACGATTCGTGTTGTACAAATACTTCCTGGTCCAATTCCTACTTTTACACAATCTGCACCTGCTTCAATAAGTGCTTTTGTTCCTTCACTTGTTGCTACATTTCCTGCAATAATATCAACATTGAGTTTTGACTTAATATCTTTAACTGAATCTAAAATACCTTTAGAGTGTCCATGAGCTGAATCTAATACTAAAACATCAACACCAGCTTCAACTAATGCTTGGGCTCTATCTAATTGACCTACACCAATAGCAGCACCAACAATTAATCGTCCTAGTTCATCTTTACTTGCATTTGGATACTCTCTTTTTTTATTGATGTCTTTAATTGTAATTAGACCAATAAGTCTATTTGCATCATCAACAATTGGTAATTTTTCAATTTTATTTGCATGCATAACATCTGCTGCTTCTTCTAAAGTTGTACCTTCTTTAGCAGTGATTAATGGCATTGCAGTCATTTTATCTTCAATTTTTTTGCTGAAATCTTTTGTAAATCGCATATCTCTGTTTGTAACAATTCCTAAAAGTACTTTATTGTCATCTACAACTGGCACCCCAGAGATTTTATATGATGCCATAATATCTTCTGCATCTTGTAATGTTTGATCTTTTTTGATTGTGATTGGGTCAATAATCATACCTGATTCTGATTTTTTTACTTTTTTTACTTGTAGAGCTTGTGTCTCAATATCCATATTTTTATGAATAATTCCAATACCACCAAGTCGTGCCATTGCAATTGCCGCTTCATACTCAGTTACGGTATCCATAGCTGCTGAAACAAAAGGGATATTTAATTTAATATTTTTTGTCAAATTTGTCTCTAAACTTACAGCTTTTGGTAAAATCTCTGATTTTGCCGGTACTAATAAA
>CAZIES010000256.1:0-1636 GCA_964538295.1 uncultured Arcobacter sp.
AAGAACTTGACGATAAGCTCTCTTTTCTTGCTCATATATGCGAATCTACTTTAGGGAAAAAGACACAAAATATTGAAGGCGCTGGTGCAGCAGGTGGGTTAGGTTTTGCACTCGTAACTTTTTTAAATGCTTTTTTAGAAAGTGGCATTGAACTTATCATGCAAAGTGTGAACTTAGAGAGTAAAATAAAAGAGGCTGATTTAATCATCACCGGTGAAGGAAAAATGGATAAACAGACTATCCAAGGTAAAACACCTATAGGCGTAGCAAAATTGGCAAAAAAACACAGTAAAAAAGTAATTGCTATTGCAGGGTGTTTAGACGAAGGTTATGAAGTTGTTCTAGAACACGGTATTGATGCAGTCTTTGATTGTACACCTATTTCAACTGATTTTGAAACCATCAAAAAAAGTGCAAAAAAGAATTTAGAATTGACTACTTTTAACGTAGCAAAAACTTTAGAAATCAAACTTAGTTAGCACACTGCTTTTCAATGGTTTTTAACATCATTGGTTCAACATTGATAATATTTATTCTATTACACGAAGCTGCGACCATTTGGTTATAGGTTAATCCATTGTTTGTATAAGAAAGATATAAAACATTATCATCAATATTTTTATAGGTAATTTCTGCACCTTCATCTTCTAAAAAATCGATATAACTAAATAGACCGAAACTTACTTCTTGCGTATTAGTTTGAGAGTGTTCTAAATAAGAGTGTTGAATACCTTTATACCAAACATAATAGGTATCTTTAATGGTTCCTTTATATTTGTAAGCATTTATTTGTCTAATAGCATCAAAAGGAACATGACAATTAAAGGTTATACGTAGTTTTTCCTTTTCTAAAAAGGTTAGGTTTTTGGTTTTTGAACCACACCCCGTTAAAATAAAAAGAGCTGTTACAATAAATAGAACTGTTTTCATAATTTATTGTAACGAATAAAAGATTTAATTAAACCTCGTCTAATCTTTTTTGAAACTCTTGATTTAGCTTTTCTAATTTCTCTTCTAAATCCAAAATTTGCGTATTTTTTTGAGATGCTTCTTTTCCACTAAGTGTTGGAATCAATGCTTTGAGTTCTTCAATCTCTTTTTTTAGAGGGGCTGTAGTTTTACTCTTTTCAGTCACTATTGCTGCACGAAGTTTTTTAATCTCTTTTTTGGTTCGTTTTGGTTTGACAACTTTTTTCTTCTCAGTTCCATCATCATCTTCCCAACCAATTTTTTCTAAGAACTCATCATAAGTACCATTAAAATAATCAGCCCCATCATTGGTAAAGACTATGAGTCTATCACACACTGCTCGAAGTAGTTCTTCAGAGTGCGTTACAATCATACAGGAACCTTCAAAAGCTTTAATCGCAGTCGTCAAGGCATCAATTGAGTCAATATCCAAGTGGTTTGTTGGCTCATCAAGGAAAAGAAGATTCACTCTTTTTGCAATAATTTTACCTAACATTACTCGAGATTTTTCTCCCCCAGAAAGCAGTGAAATTTTCTTCTTTGCATTATCCCCACTAAACATCATAAGCCCACAAATATTTCGAATAACAGGTTCAGAGAGTTTATGGTTCACACTATAAATTTCATCCATGATGGTATTGTTTTGATTTAAATGTGAAATATTAGT
>CAZIES010000257.1:0-1630 GCA_964538295.1 uncultured Arcobacter sp.
CCTTTTTTTATAATCACACAAAAATAATTTTTTAAGCAGCAGATATTGTTGTAAAATACAGATGCAATTTTAATCAATATTTTGGTATAATCCAACGCTAATTATAATATATATTTTATACAAACTATTTTACAGGAGCATCCATTGGTAACATTGAAAGAAGCTTTGTCTCTAAACAGTGATGAGATTCAAAATTTACGAGAAGATTTATTAACAAAAATTAAAGAAAATAATAGTGGTGCCTATGTAGAACAGTTAACTTCAAGTGATTTAAATAGTAGTGGTTCGGGTATCCCTATTGCAATAAAAGATAATATCAATGTTAAAAATTGGGAAATAACCGGTGGTAGTAATATTTTAAAAGGGTACATCTCTCCTTATAATGCAACAGTTATTGATAATTTAGAAAAAGAAGGTTTAAGTGCCTTTGGTAAAACCAATATGGATGAAATGGCAATGGGAAGTTCAACAGAGTCTTCTTGTTATGGAAAAACCTTAAATCCTGTAGATAACAGTAAAGTACCTGGTGGAAGCTCAGGTGGTAGTGCAGCAGCAGTTGCTGGTGGTATTGCAATTGCAGCTTTAGGAAGTGATACAGGTGGAAGTATAAGACAACCAGCAGCTTATTGTGGATGTGTGGGAATGAAACCAACATACGGTCGAGTATCACGATATGGTTTAGCAGCTTATTCATCGTCACTAGATCAAATTGGACCAATTACTCAAAATGTTGAAGATGCCGCAATTTTATATGATATTATTTCTGGACATGACATCAAAGATTCAACATCAGCAAAAGTAACGTATGAGGCAGTAGCTCCTAAATTAAATAGTGATAGAAAACTTACCATTGCAGTTATTGATAACTATATTGAGCAAGCAAGCGATGAGATTAAAGCAGGATTTGAAGTGGCTGTTAAAGCACTTGAAGATGCTGGTCATAAAATTGTGCATAAAAATATGGTTGATACTTCTAAAATTGTATCATCATATTATATTGTAGCAACTGCTGAAGCTTCTGCAAATCTTGCTCGACTAGACGGTGTACGATATGGAAACCGAAAAGGTGATGCAGGATTAAAAGAGATGTACGTTAAAACCAAATCAGAAGGTTTTGGTGATGAAGTACAAAAACGAATCATGTTAGGTTCGTTTGTATTAAGTTCTGGATACTACGATGCTTATTATATTAAAGCACAAAAGGTACGACACTTAATCAAAGATGAATATGAAGAAATTTTTAAAGATGCAGATTTAATTTTGTCACCTGTTGCTCCTACAACAGCGCCAGAGTTTGGAAGTTTTAAAACATCTTTAGAGATGTACTTAAGTGATATTTATACCATTTCAGTAAACCTTGCAGGATTACCAGCGATTTCGCTTCCTGTGTGTAATGCGCAAAATGGAATGCCAGTAGGGCTACAGTTAATAGGAAATGCTTACGATGAACAAACGGTGTTTGATGGAGCATTAAGTTTAGAAAAACAAGTTAATTATAAAAAAGAAAATTAAAAATTAAAAAAAAGAAAGGGATCGCATGAGAATTAGAAAAAGAGCATTAACATTTGAAGACGTTTTATTAGTACCGGCAAAATCAGAGATTTTACCAAAAGCTGTAAGTTTAGAGACA
>CAZIES010000258.1:0-1619 GCA_964538295.1 uncultured Arcobacter sp.
TTTCACAATCTTCATAAATAATTTTAGGGGCATGAAGATTAACACTTTGCAAAAGGTTGGTCACTTCAATAAAAGGTTTTAGTGATGATTTCTCCAAAGAGGAATCCATAAGAATTAAGGTTTTATCATTTTTATTTAATCTAAAGTATCGTCTAAAACTAGCATCGCAGGAAGCTACTTGTATAGTGTAATGCTCGTAAGCAGTACCTTGTAAAAATGCTTTAATCTTTTGCATGAATTGCCCCTAAAATTGATGGTTGAAGAGAGCCTGTGATGGTTCGTAAATCAATAGGTTCACGATTTACTCTTTTATAGGCTAACCATGCAAAAGCAATGGCTTCTAAATAGGTGCTATTGATTCCAACATCATCACTTTTTATTACTTCAATACCCTCTAGTTTTTGTGTTAGTCTTTGTATTAAGTAATTATTGTGTGCACCACCGCCACAGACTATGAGTCGTTTGATTGGTTGGTCTTTTAAGGCTTCAACAATAGGTATAAGAGTAAACTCTAGCAAAGTTGCTTGTACATCTACCTCTTGTATATTTGAAAATAGTTTTAATTTGTTTTCTATCCATGAGCTATTAAAATATTCACGTCCTGTACTTTTTGGAGGAAGCTGTTTAAAGTAGGGGTCACTTAGTAGTGATTGTAAAAGTGCGTTATTAACTTTCCCTTCCCGTGCCCATGAACCATCTTTGTCAAAGGGAAGATTTTTGTTTTTTTGTATCCAATAGTCACATAAAATATTAGCCACGCCTACATCATAACCAAGGAATTGTTCTGTCAAAAGAGTAATATTTGCAATACCTCCAAGATTAAGCACGGCGGTTTGTTTATCGGTATCTTTTTTATCAAATATTGCTTTATGAAATGCAGGAGCAATTGGTGCACCTTGTCCACCATTGGCTACATCGCCACTTCTAAAGTCATTTATCACATCAATTTGAAGTTTTTTAGCTACTAATGCTCCATCACCTAACTGCATAGAAAAGGGGTAAGGGTGATTTGGATTGTGCCAAATCGTTTGACCATGCAGACCTATGGCGATAACATTTTTTGGCTCAATGTTAAATTCACTTAAAAACTCTTGGATGGTATTGCTGTACATGAGTGCTAACTTATGGTTTAGTGTGCCTATAAACTCTAATGATATGGGGTTTGAAATAGCAGTTAAAACATCTTGTTTAACTTCATCATCATAACGGTACTCTTTTGTGTTGAGTGTTTGAATTTTATCTTCACTAATATCACATAAAGCGATATCAATACCATCAAGGCTAGTTCCACTCATCACTCCAATATATAGGCTAGAAAATTGATTATTGTTTTCCAAGTTGCATCACTCCAAAAGAAAGGCTGGTTCCAATAACTAATTGCCATGCAAAACCGATATTTGCTCCAAAAGTATACCCTTGCATGGATAATACACTAATAAAGCCAATAGCTAAAGCATAAGGAATCATTTTAGCACTGCCACGATTTGTAAAGAGGGCACTACCAAAAACACCTAACAATCCACTGTAGGCATATGCCATTACGCCAAGGGCAAAACTAATAAGAGGAATATTGCTATTGATATGCACAATAAAACTCACAATTGCCATCAGTGATAAAG
>CAZIES010000259.1:0-1611 GCA_964538295.1 uncultured Arcobacter sp.
TGGATGAAAAATAGATACAGCATACCCTTTAAACGTTATTCCATAATATTCTTTAATATAATTTATGTCATAACTGTTTTTCATAATAATATCTAAATCAGGTGAACCAATAATAAAAATATTCTTTTCTAATTCACCCATTTGAACTAACCTACTTTTAGCTTTATCATTTGCAACAAAATGAAAATGACAAAGCTTACTTACTGAATGGCGTATCGATTCATCTATCGTTCCTGATACCTCTCCCCCTTCAATATGAGAAACTAATATGTTATTAAAACTTCCAACAATTGCTCCAGAAAGAGCCTCAAGCCTATCTCCATGAACAACTATCATGTCTGGTTTTATCTCTTGAACATATAAAGAAAAGCCCTCTATTGTTTTTGCTAAGATTCTATCCATATTATCAATATTATCATGATTTATAAAAGGATAAATATTCTTTAGACCACTTTTATAAACCTCATTAATCGTTTTACCATACTGAGATAACATATGCATTCCAGTAACAAAAACATGTACATCAAAGATATTACTCTCTTGTGTGATTTTTATTAGAGATTTAAGTTTTCCAAAATCTGCTCTTGTGCCTGTTAAAAATACAATTCTTTTATTCATCAATATCACTCCAAGATAAATGGATATCATTTGAAATATCTTTATTAACTTTTTTACCTAATAAACCTTCATAATATTCAGCTTTTATTTCACCTATACCTGGACGCTTTACCCATAGATTATCCTTTGTTAACATTTCACCTTTTTTAATGGATTGGATACTAACTACTGTCGCAAACGCAAAATCAATTGTTACTTGTTCTTCTTTTGCAGCTTCTTTTTTACCCCCTCTCATTTGACGAATCTCTTCAGCACCATTTATTAACTCTTTCAATGCTTTAGGATCCATTGAATTAATAATATCTGGACCTTTCCTTTGCATGCTATCAGTAAAATGTCTCTCTAAAATTGTTGCTCCTAAAGCTACAGCAGAAAAGCATGCTAAATTTGATGTTGTATGATCAGAGAGTCCAATTTCCACATTAGGAAACGTTTTTTGAAGTTCCTGCATTGCACCTAAACGTACTAAGCGAGGAGGTGTTGGATATAGGTTTGTTGTATGAAGTAAAGCATACTCTACATTATATTTTTCTAAGATATTAACTGTTTTTTTAATTGATGCTAAATCATTCATTCCAGTGCTTACAATCATTGGTTTCCCAAAGGAAGCAATATGTTCAATCAAAGGATAATTATTACACTCTCCAGAGCCTATCTTATATGCACTTACTTCCATTCTTTCTAATCGATTAGCTGCAGCTCTTGAAAATGGTGTACTTATAAATATCATTCCCTTAGACTCAATATATTTTTTTAATTTAATTTCATCTTCTTCATTTAAAGAACAACGTTCCATTATCTCATAAATTGAAACATCCGTATTACCCGGTATTACTTTTTTTGCTTCTTGACTCATTTCATCTTCTACTACATGAGTTTGATGCTTAATTACTTCTGCACCAGCTTTATAAGCAGCATCTACCATTTTGAATGCTGTTTTAAGTGAACCTTCATGATTAATTCCAATTTCAACAATCACTAAAGGAGGCTGGT
>CAZIES010000260.1:0-1545 GCA_964538295.1 uncultured Arcobacter sp.
GCGGTGTGTTATGGATTATAATTCATATCAAAAAAGCTCAGACATTCAAAAAGAGCTGCAGTTACGAGAAGAGAACTTCATTGAGATATTAAAGCTGTTTGTTTTAATAACAGGTATTAAAGAAGTGACTTATTTAAAATATGATTTTAAATATGATGCTTTTCAATACGGTTGCACGGTAGATACTCAAAATATCGTTGAACGTGATATTCAAGTGATTAATGCAGAACACTCTATTATTTTACAAGACCATGAAATCATTTTTGGTAAACTTGTTTTTAATGAAGTATTAGAAGATAATCACACTTCAAAAGAGGTTTTAGATCGACTCATTGCATCTTTAAAAAAGGTGTTTGAAATTGAAAAAGAGATTCTTATTCAAAATCGACCGCTTAATATTTTTATTGTCAGTGATGAACCTTCACATGGATTTGCAAAAAAACTTAATACGAACCTAGAAGTAATTTTGAATGCAAATATTGATGTGGTTCGTGAACTTTCACAAGTGAGTTCACAGCTTGCACTTAAAAATTCAAAAAATATTATTATTTATACCATTCAAGATGAAACATTAATTAACCATGATGAGAAGATGTTAGCTATCTATAATGAAAACATTATTGTTATTGGTCCAAATGATCATGAGTTATCACTTAAATGTGGAAAATTAAATATTTTAAGTTATGTCTCTTTTGATACTTTTTCACCAGAGATGATTAAACAACTTATCATTGATACAAAATATAAAATTCAAAACAAAAATAAATTGAATAATAAAATTATTGCTATTGCTGGAGTATGTGGTGGTATTGGTACAACGACGGTTGCTATGAATGTAGCTGATATTTTAGCACTTAATCGGCATGAAAAAAATGTGCTCTATATTGATTTATCGACAACAAAAGCAATTAGTAATCTATTTTTATCACAAAATCCAGTGCCTAAAAACAGTATTGTAAATTTAGTTGAATCGGGTGATTTCAATATTGAAAAAAACTTAGAGTTTGGGTTAGTCAGAATTAGAGAAAATTTCTATTCGATTAATGGAATTCAAAAACATATTGATAAAGATGTTCTTGAAAAAGAGGCTTTTATTGATAAGTTTTTAGACTACCTTTTAAAATCAAGTGAATATTTTAACTACATTATTATTGATGTTGGGGTTGCTGATGCATCTCCTCTTAAAACAACAGTGTATGATTTAGTTAATGAGGTATGGGTTTTGACAGAATTATCAATTCCTCATGTATCAACACTTAAAACCTTTTATTCACTGATGAAAAGAGCAGGTCTTAAAGACAAACTTTCATTTATAGTAAATCGGGTGAATTCACTCAATGAAATCTCTATGAATGATTTTGATTCGATTATGAGTACAACGGTTAATGATGACGTATTACATTATGAAAAAATTCCAAATGATTATGAAACCCTTGGAAAATGTTGGAATTACTGTGAGTTAGCTACTCAGGTTTCAGCTGATTCACCCTTTGTAAAAAGTATCTCTAAAATATTAGTGGATAAAGAGTATTTAGAAGGTGAACG
>CAZIES010000261.1:0-1518 GCA_964538295.1 uncultured Arcobacter sp.
ATTTCAAATTTATGCTTTTATATGTAATAAATTGATTTTATCATAAAATATTGAAACACACGTAAAGGAAAAAAATGACCTGTAACTATTTTGGGGAATGTGGAAGCTGTACGCTCTTTAATAAAACTTACGAAGAACAACTTAAATTTAAAATTAAAAGAGAGCAAGAACGTTTTCAAGAATTCACAACAAAAGATTTTGATATTATTAAAAGTGAGCCTCAACACTTCAGAAATAGAGCAGAATTTCGATTTTGGAAAAACTTTGATGAAAAGGGTGACTCAACACTATCTTATGCGATGAATAGCTTTGATAAAAAGCCCTTAGAAATAGACAACTGCTCAATCATATCACAAGATATTGCACAACTTATGCCAAAACTTTTAGCCTCAATTACACACAACCATCTACTTAAATTTAAGATTTATGCTTGTGAGTTTTTAAATGCGACAACAGGTGATATGCTTGTTACGCTTATTTATCATAAAAAACTTGATAAAGAGTGGGAAGTAGAAGCAAAAGAACTTGAAAAAGAGCTCAACATTAGTATTATTGGACGAAGCCGAGGTCAAAAAGTTATATTAAGTAAAGATTATATTGAAGAAAAGCTATTAATTAATAATCAAACCTTTATCTTTCATTATCAGGAGGGAGGATTTACCCAACCAAACACCCAAGTAAATGTACAAATGATAGAGTGGGTTTTAGATAACATGCAATCCAGCCAAGATTTATGTGAACTCTACTGTGGAGGTGGAAACTTCACCATACCTCTATCGCAAAAATTTGAAAAAGTACTTGCTACAGAAATTTCAAAAACTTCGATTAACTCAGCAAAGAAAAACTGTTCGTTAAACAATGTTGATAACATTAAATTTATACGTATGAGTGCTCAAGAGTTTGTTGAAGCACTAGAGGCAAAAAGAGACTATAGAAGATTACAACAAGAAAATATTGATTTAAAGTCATACACTTTTGGAAAACTCTCAACTGCAAGCAGTGAACCAACAACTATTTTTGTTGATCCTCCAAGAGCAGGTTTAGATGACACAACCCGTCAACTCGTCACTGAATTTGATCAAATTATCTATATTTCATGCAATCCAGAAACACTTTACAGAGACCTAAAAACACTTGCAGACACGCACCAAATCTTAAAATTTGCTTTATTTGATCAATTTAGTTATACTAATCATATAGAGTGTGGGTTAATATTAACCAAATATTAATTCCCGCTTAGTTATTATAAGAGAATAAACAAAAAAAATAACAAAGGTAATCACATGAGAATCAACACTAACGTTTCATCTATTACTGCTCAAGAAGCTAATGTTAATACGAACAATGCTATAAAAAGTTCGTTAGAAAAGCTTTCAACAGGATTAAAAATTAACAAAGCATCTGATGATGCCTCTGGTTTAGCAATTGCGGATAAACTTAGAACTCAAGCCACATCACTAGATCAAGGTGTTGCCAATGGTAATTCTGCAGTTACTCTTTTGCAAATTGCTGATAAAT
>CAZIES010000262.1:0-1516 GCA_964538295.1 uncultured Arcobacter sp.
ACCTCTTCACCTTTTTCAAATAGTACATTACCAACCGCTTGTTCTTCACCCTTTAGACGTAAGCATGCACCTTTTTTCACATTTTCTTTAATAGTGACTTTTTGACCTTCATAGGATACAACATCCTCAATAGGGATAATCGTATCAGCATCACTAGGAACTTTAGCACCCGTCATGATTTTATAACACTCATTCTCTTTTAAACACACTTCAACAGACTCCCCTGCAAAAATCACTTTTGTTACAGTTAACTCTTTTCCTGCATCACTTGCTCGAACAGCAAAACCATCCATTGCAGAGTTATTAAATGAGGGTAGGTTTTTAACGCAAACGATATCTTTAGCTAAGACTCTACCAATAGCTCTTTCTAAAGGTATAATCTCTTTTAAATATGTGTTTTTTGCATATTTTAAAGCCTTATTGATGGCAACATTAAAATCTAAAAAAGTTTTTTCTTTACTGTTAGGCATTTAACATCCTTATTTGCCGGTATTTTTTTGCTATTGTTTGAGCTAAGGTCTCAATTGAGTCACCATCTAAATCACTTAAAAATGAAAGGCTTAGTGCTTGTCTGCTTTCTAACTCACTGTATCCCATAGCTTGGATAATTTTTGATGGTCGAGAAAGTCCTAACGAACACCCTTCCCCATTGGTGACAAAAATTTCTCCTAAAGAGAGTGTTCGTATCATCTCTCTGGCTTTAATATTTTTAAGTCCAAAATGCAAAGTGTTATCCAAGGTTGAACTAGGTTCTACAAAGAAAAAGCAATCCTCTTTTAAAGCCTCTTGTAGTGCAATAATAACCTTTGATTTATAGTTACAGCTATACTCAAAATTTGCCAAAGAGTTTGAGATAAGCTCTAGTGAAATTGCATCCATCTCACCTAAATACTGTTCATCTAATTCACCATTATGTAAAGCAATTGATTGGGTTTGAAAACCTGTTAGTTTATAGGCATCAAAAAGAGCAACATCCACTAAATCGATTTGTTCGCAACTTGCACTCACATTAGAGACTAAAACAGCATTACTCATAAGCGCTTTAACTTTTGATAAATCCGTTTTGACAAAAGTATCCATCACATAGGATGAGATAAAGGTATAATCAACAGTTAAACCTTCAAGTTGTTCTAATTTCACACTACCATCGCGATTAAGTTCAATAAAAGTAACCTCAAAGCCTAAATTCTTATAACTCTGAGCAGCATAAATCAAAGCTTGACTCTCCCCTAAACTTACAGCAATTTTTCCTTTGAGTTTACACATAAATCCTAATAATCCCTCGATAGTAAATGAAAAAAAGTTTAAATCATTAAAATTAAACTGCATTTTAAAATCGCGCATCTTTTTTTCAAAGGGAAAGTTATCTTGTAACGGCTCTAAACTCAAACTTTTATCAAGTTGTAATGTTTGGATATTTGGGTATTGGTAACTATTTAATTTCATTTTTCTATTCTCTATTCTTTATTATCTTTTTTACAATGTATGACTTCTTTATCATTTAAAAAAAGTTCTT
>CAZIES010000263.1:0-1516 GCA_964538295.1 uncultured Arcobacter sp.
TTAAACCTGCCATTGACATATTATCCGTGTTCATTACTCCATGCATAAAACCATATGCTTGCCACTGTGCTATAAGCTTTGCACTGTTATCAACCAACTCATAAAACATCTTTTCATAACGATTTTCATCTTCTTGTAAATGAGCATAGGATTGTTTGATAACATAATTAGCCAACTGTTCAAGGTGTTGTTTTGACTCTTTTGTTCGAGCAAAAAACTCAAAGGTTCCAATACGTACCCAAGAAGGAGAGAGTCGCATAACAACAGCGCCTGTTTCTGTCTCTTCATAGGTTCTAAATATGTTATGATTTGAACCAATCAAGGCTAAAGCTCTTGTTGTTGGAATACCTAAATGATGCATTGCTTCACTTATAATATATTCACGTATGGATGAGCGAAGAACTGCTCTTCCATCACCTTGACGAGAATAGTCTGTTAAACCAGAACCTTTTGTTTGAAGATGCCAATGATTAATTTTTCCTAAATTTATGGCTCTTCCATCACCAAGTTGTGGCACAAAATAACCAAACTGATGACCTGCATAAACGGTTGCATAAGGAGTTGAACCTTTTAAAACTTTTTTCCCATTTATAAAATCAACAAAAGCCTCTTCTTTGCAAGCATCATAATCCAATCCTATTAAATCACAGGCGGGTTTTGAATACGATATTAAATGGGGATTGTTTAAAGGTTGAGCTTGTAAGGTTTGATAGAATTTTTTATCAAAGTCAAAATAGTCTACACATAACTCTAATTCATCTAATTTCATATTGCTACTTTATTCATTGTAATTACAATCTATTTTTGCAAATTATAAAATGTTAACAGTAACAGTAAACTATTTTTTTAAGTTAGTTTATTCCTTTAAGAATAGCGTCTTAATCTTTTTTTTGTAAAAGTATATAAAAAGAGTCTGCTTCTTCGTACTCTTGATAAACTTCAAACTTTAACACTTTTAAATTATCTGGAATATACGCTTTGATTGATTTTTCATTATAGGTATTAAATATCAAATCTTTAGGAGTATCTAAAGCATCAATATTTTGCCAAAAACCGTGTAACATTAAACCTCTTGAAGTTAATACGTTACTTTGATTTTGCAGTGATTGCTTTAAATCCTCTTTGGGTAAATGGTGTAAAACTTTATTTGAATAAATTGCATCAAACTGTTTATGCGTATCCATGGTAATTGCATTTAAACGTAAAATTCGTAAATCATAAAAAGTATCTTTTAAGTATCGTATAAAAGGCTCAGCATTATCTGAGCCTACTACTTCAAAGTTCTCATCAAGCTTTTTTAAGTCATGACCTGCACCACTACCTAATTCAAGCACTTTCATCTGCTTTTCAAAACAGTTTAGGGTTTGATTAACTAAATAAAAGTTCTGTTCATTCTCTATCATTTGCATATATGCTTTAGTATTAGCAGCCTCATCATAATAGCCCATCATTTTCCTTTAAAAAATATTGGCGTTATAATATAATAAAACACCCAGCAATAACATGAAAAGTTGTG
>CAZIES010000264.1:0-1503 GCA_964538295.1 uncultured Arcobacter sp.
TTAGCGTAATTGTTAAATAAGCTTCTTTGATTTCTTAAGGAGTTTATTTATTGCTTCTAACTCAATTTTTATAATATCTTTTTCATGTTTATCGGTTTTCTTTTTTAAGGTTTTTTTGAGTTTCTCTTTTTTTTGCTCCAGTTTTTTGATGATGTTATGAATCTCTTCTTCTCTTTTTTTTTGTTTTTTTAAAGAAAGGGAGAAATAGTTGTTTAATTTCTCAATAACCTTGCTAATACTCATCTTCTTCTCCTATTTCAAGTAAGTGTTCACTTTGTATATAGATAATTGTAGCAATATTTATAAGTTTTTTACAGATATTGTGTGCAGTTGATGTATCATTGATAAGTGAAGTTGCCATTTTAGAGTTGATTCTGTTTTCACGAATTAGTTTATCAATTTTTCCATTCTCAATAATATCAAGTTTATCAATTTTTTCTTTGAGAGTTTCTATTTTTGTCATCTTATCAATTTCACTGATTTGTTGATCTTTTAATTCTTCAATCTCTTTAAGGGTATTTGCAACAATGGTTCTTAAAGAAGTGTACTCTTTTTGAATAGCCTCATTGGTTGAATTTAAGAAAGTGCTGGTATTCTTTTGAAGACGTCGAACCTCTTTTACTACATCAATGATCTCTTTTGAGGCAACTTTAAGGTTATAAACTCGCTGCATTTGTTCTTGGTTCATATATTTTTGAGCAAGGGATGAAAAACGAATGATGGCACTATAGAGAGTTTTTAGATGACGTTTATAAATATCATCCACATTAGTTTCAATTTTTGTTTTTGATTTTTTGACTGTCTTTTTTATATCTTTTGATTTAAAAATATCGTGCCGATGTAAAGAAATAGCATGTAATATTGCTTTTTGACTTTTTGTATAAAGGTTATCTAACTCTTCTTCTAAGGCTTTAAGGGCTGAGTTTGGCACATCAATAAGAATATCATTAATAAATTTTGGGTGAGAAATTGCTTGGGTTTTATCTTGAAACAGCTTTTGCGTAATTTTTACAATAGGTTGAACAAAAGGTGAGACGATTAGAATACCTAAACAATTAAATATCGTATGAAAAATGGCTAATTTAATAGTAAAGTTATCACTTGCTACTTCAAAAAAGTGTGCTATGGTATCAACAAAACTACTTAATTGATAAATAAAAGCAAAGGCAATAAAACCTGTAGCGATATTAAAAATAAAATGTGCAGCAGCGAGTCGTTTTCCATTTTCATTGGAAGTTAGTGCTCCTAATATTGCTGTAACGGTTGTACCAACATTTGCACCAATAGCTAAGGCTAGAGCATTTTCATAGATAATTTGATTAGCTGCAAGTGCCGTAATAATAATAGCCATGGTAGCACTGCTTGATTGAATAACAATGGTAGCAATAAAACCAATACCAATATAAATAAGAACGCCTAAGTAACCATCAAGTGCATAAGCAGCTAAATCAATAGCATTTTTAAGTGTTTCAAACCCCTCTTTCATATATGCAATACCAAGGA